>NZ_JBSGZP010000631.1:0-4239 GCF_053611065.1 Streptomyces sp. NPDC054840 | reverse complement strand
GCTGGGCGGACCGCTGGGCGGGCGCGGGAGCCCGCCGGGGCCGCGGGCGGCCCCGGGGCGTCTCCACCCGCCTCCAGCGCCTCCAGAGCGGGGGCCCGGACGACCACCGAGGCGGCCCGGGCCCGCCGCGCGGCTCATGGCGGGGAGGTACCCCGGCGGCGGGGGCCGCCGCGGGCTGCACGGGTCCGGGGCTCACATGCACACAGCCGGATACGCCGATACGGCGCAGGCGACTCCGAGCAGCAGCGTTGTCGTGGTTCGGGTTGGATGCACCCGCGCAACTCTGCTGTGCGAAGACCCCGTTGTGAAAACCCGCAGCCGATATTCACCCCGCACGGGTGACGGACCCACCCGCCGGACAGGGTCCGTGGGCGCCTCCTCAGTCGCCGGTGGCGCCGTCGGTCTGCTCGCGCAACAGGTCCGCGTGGCCGTTGTGGCGCGCGTACTCCTCGATCATGTGGGTGTAGACCCAGCGCAGGCTGAACACCTCGCCCCGGTGGTGGCTCTCGGCCTGCGAGACCAGGTCCAGCGAACGGCCCGCTGCGGCCTGGCGGGCCAGCTCGACCTCGGTCTGCCAGACCTGCTCCGCCTCGGCCCAGGTGGCCTTCTCGGAGAAGTGGAAATCGCCGTCCGGGTCCTCGCTCGTGCAGTACAGCTCGGGCAGGTCCTCGCCCAGCATGATCTCCCGGAACCAGTACCGCTCCACCTCCGCCATGTGCCGTACGAGGCCCAGGAGGCTCAGTTCGGAGGGCGCGAGCGGGGTACGGCGCAGCTGTTCGTCCTGGAGCCCCTCGCACTTCCAGGCGAGGGTGGCACGGTGGTAGTCGAGCCATCCGTCCAGCATGTCCCGCTCGTCGGCGGTGGTGGCGGGTTCGTTGCGATGTGATCCGGAACTGATGGTCATGGGCTCATCCTCGGCGAACGGCGCCCCCGCCACCAGGGATTAAGCTGCGGGAATCCCACAAGGAACCAACCTGGAGGCCCCCGGTGAAGGTCGGCTGCATCGGACTCGGCGACATCGCGCAGAAGGCGTACCTGCCCGTCCTCACCACCCGCCCGGGCATCGAGCTGCACCTGCAGACCCGTAACCCCGCCACCCTGGAGCGGGTCGGCGACACCCACCACGTCCCTGCCGCTCGCCGGCACGGCGATCTCGACTCGCTGCTCGCCGAGGGGCTCGACGCGGCCTTCGTGCACGCAGCCACCGTGGCCCACCCCGAGATCGTCGGCCGGCTGCTGGAGGCGGGCGTGCCCACGTTCGTGGACAAGCCGCTCGCCTACGAACTCGCGCCGTCGCGGCAGCTCGTGGAACGGGCCGAGCGGCTCGGGGTCTCCCTCGCCGTCGGCTTCAACCGCCGCTTCGCGCCGGCCTACGCGCAGTGCGCCGACCACGCCCGCGAGCTGATCATCATGCAGAAGAACCGGGTCGGGCTGCCCGAGGACCCGCGGACGCTGGTGCTGGACGACTTCATCCACGTCGTCGACACCCTGCGGTTTCTCCTGCCCGGCGAGGCCGACCACTTCGACGTGCGGGCGGTGGTGCGTGAGGGGCTGATGCACCAGGTGGTACTCCAGCTGTCCGGTGCCGGCTTCACCGCCCTCGGCATCATGAACCGGCTGTCCGGCTCCACCGAGGAGATCCTGGAGGTGTCCGGGCGCGACACCAAGCGGCAGGTCGTCAATCTCGCGGAGGTCATCGACCACAAGGGCCAGCCGACCGTGCGGCGCCGCGGGGACTGGGTCTCCGTCGCCCGCCAGCGCGGCATCGAGCAGGTCGTCGACCACTTCCTGGAGGCGGTCGCGGCGGGCACCACGCTCAGCGCCCGCGACGCCCTGCGAACCCACGAGCTGTGCGAGCGGGTGGTGAGCTCGGCTCTGGAGCAGGCCTCCTGAGCGAACGGCTGCCCGCCACCGCGCAGTACACCGCGAGCGCGGCGAGGGCCGCGGCCACCGGCCAGTCCCCGAAGCGGACGTAGAGGGTCGAGCCGCGGGCGAGCGGGACCTCGTACACGGCCGCCGTGCTGGCGGAGGTGGGCAGGGCGGCCCCGACCTGCTGACCGGACGGGCCGTTCACGACGCTGATGCCGGTCAGGGTGGCGTGCACCATCGGGCGGCCGTTCTCGGCGGCCCGCAGCGCGCCGAGCGAGGCGTGCTGGGACGGGGCCCAGCTCTCCTGGAACGAGGAGGTCGCCGACTGGGCGACGAGCAGGGAGGCCCCGTCCAGGGTGAGGCGCCGGCTCATGTCGGGGAAGGCCGACTCGAAGCACACCAGCGGGCCGACACGCAGGCCGCCTGGCCCGTCCGGCCGGGCGGGCAGGTCCATGACCACCGGGGTGTCGCCGCTCATCCGGTCCTCGCCCGCCGCCCTGCCGACCGAGGTGGCCCAGCCGAACAGCGCGCGGGCCGGCACGTACTCCCCGAAGGGGACGAGCCGCATCTTGTCGTACCGGTCGCCGGTGGGGCCCTGGGGGCCCACGAGGACCGCGCTCTTGTAGATCCCGGGGCGGTCCGCCCTCCGCGCATCCACGTTCACCAGCAGCGGAGCCCCGACCTCCGCGGACAGCGCGGTCAGCCGCCGGGCCAGGTCCGGGCGGGCCGTCAGGTCCGCGCCGACGCTGCTCTCACCCCACACCACCAGATCGACCCCCCGCCCGGCCAACGGCCGCGTCAGCCGTTCCCCGACGTCGAACCGCCGGTCCGGGCCGTCGGCCACCGGGCCCGGCTGTACGACGGCCACCCGCAGCCGGCCCGATTCCTCGGGCCGCGCCGCCCACACCCACACCGCCCCCGTCAGCACCGCGCACCCGGTCATCCCCGCCACCGCCGGGATCCGCGCACCGGGCACCGCGATCAGCAGCACCAGCGCGCAATTCACCGCCACCACCAGCAGGCTCACCAGCCACACCCCGCCCACCGAGGCCAGCCGCAGTACCGGCGACACCTGCCACTGGCTCGCCCCCAGCAGCCCCCACGGCCCGCCCAGCCCCTGCCAGGACCGCACCAGTTCCGACAGCAGCCACGCCGCCGGTACGAGGACGAGAGCGCAGCAGGCCCGGCCCGCCGCCGGGGTCCCGCCGAGGAGCTCCCGCACGAGGAGGGCCCAGGGGATCCAGAGCAGCCCGAGCAGCGCGGCCACCGGGATCAGGAACACGTGCAGACTGGGCAGCAGCCAGTGGTGCACGGCCAGGATGAACCCGGCGCCGCCGAGCCAGCCCTCCAGCGCGGCCCGCCGCCCGGTGGGGGCGGACCGCAGCAGCAGCAGCCAGGGCACGAGGGCGGCGTAGGCGAACCACCAGAGCGAGGGGGCCGGGAAGGCGAGGGCCGGTAGTGCCCCGGCCACCACGGCGGCGGGCGCACGCCATCGAGGGGACCACCACCGCATGCGCATCATGATCATGGCGTGCCTCCGCTTCCAGTGTGGCAGTGCCCGACGTCCGGGCCGAGTCGAGCGGCTCCGGTCCGGCTCAGGCGGTCGTGTGCCGCCATTTCTCGTGCACGGTGACGCGGGTGAGCCGCCAGCCGTCACGGGTGCGGGCCAGCGCGAAGCCGTAGCGCCCGGCGGCGACGAAGTTGGGCGAGGTGGGCGCGGCGTCGGAGTCCGGCCCCGCCAGCCGCATCGGATTGAGGAAGTCCGCCCGGACCTCGGCGCTGTCCCCGGGGGAGCCGCCCAGGTCCTCCAGCCGGATCAGCCGGTTCACGATCAGGTGCTGGCGGACGGGGAACAGCGTCATCGTCTCCGCCAGCCAGTCCGCGACCTCCGCCACCGGCCCCTCGATCCCGCCGGCCGAGCTGTAGTCGACCCTCCCGGATGCGGTGAACAGAGCCCGGTACGCGGCCCAGTCACCGTCGTCGACGGCCACCGCGTAGCCCGTGACCACTTCGTCGATCGCCAGCCGGTCCATTACCGTCGCGAGATCCACACGCTGAGTCATCGGCTCAGTGTGGGGCTGCGCGGGCGCGAGGCCAAGGGCCCTGCGTCCACCGGATCTTCCTTCGGGCGGTCAGTGAACGGAACGGGACTCCCGCTGCCGGACCACGACGAGGAACGCGTCGCTGTCCAGGTCCATGACCACCTCCGCCTGCACGCCCTCGCGCATCCGCTGCGCCGCGTACTCCTCGGCGGGCCAGCTTCCCCGCGGACTTCCGGCGGGAAACCGCTCCAGCACCACTCGACCCATGGGGCACCCCCTGCTGATTGCCTTTCGCTCTCTTCAGGCACAACGACGCGCGGGCCGTCCG
>NZ_JBSGZP010000630.1:0-4252 GCF_053611065.1 Streptomyces sp. NPDC054840 | reverse complement strand
CGCTGGGAGCTCAGGCCTAACTCAGGTAGAAGACATCGAACTTTCCGTCGGGCCGGGGGGGGCGATGGTCGCCTCGCCCGGGCCCTGGGACGGGTTGATGTTGAGGAAGTGCGCTGCGAGCTCCGCGTTCGGCTGGATGCTGACGCGCCAGGTCTTCGTCCCCGCTTCGCCCTCCATCGCCAACGACTTCTTGAGCTCCGCGTCAGCCGCACTGATCTGGGTCATGGTCTGCTCCTTCGCATGGTGGCCGAGAGCACCGCCCCGACCGGGCAGCAGCTGGAAACCAGGACCGGAAACAGTCGAAAGCGTGGCGCACGAGCGGCGTTCGCTACCGAACCAGAAGACGTTCCGCCGGGCGGCCTACAGCGGGGACGGCCGGGCGCGCGGGCCCGCCGCCGGCCTCCGCCCGCACGCGCCCCGCCGGTGGCCGATCCGCCACGATAGACCGGACAGGCCTTCGCAGCGCGATTGAGCGTCGCGGCCCGCTCGGCCCCAAAAGCAAGGTCGGCGCTCCCACCCTGGGGCCGATCCGGCGGATCAGACCCTCAGTAACGCGGCATGTTCGGGATCGCCTTCTCCGCGAGCTCGATGAGCGCCTCCACCTTCGTCAAGTCGGCCGCAACCTCCTCCGGCGTTACGACGGGGGCCTCCGACGAGCGGTACTCGACTTCGTTGCGCCGGGCTCGCATACGGTTGAAGGGACGCAGCATGGACCCGAGTGGCGGGTCGAGTTGAGCCCGCACGGCCTCGTAGATGACGGTATGGCCACCACGACTGGTCGCGCGCAGTCCCTGATTCTGCAATACCGCGGCCAACGCTCTACGCGCGGCGTCATAGGCCAGTGTGTACGCACCCTCCGGGTCCGTTGCCGCCAACTGCCGCGCGGAGCCTACATGCCTGCGCGCCCGGACCACTTCCGCTTCGGCGGCCTGCTGAGAAGCGGGTACGTGTTCGAGCCCACCACTGGCGATGAGCGCGTCAACCGTCGACCGCCCTTGATTCCAGCGCGTCATGGCGGCTCCAAGTCAAGGTTCAGCTGGACCAGCGGACGTTCGCGAACGCTGGTAAGGAACGGATCGTCCGTACGGGCCTCCCACGCCTCGACGGAGACCCGATGAACGTTGACCTCACGACGCAGGCGTCGGGACGCCTCCTCGGCAAGGTCGAAGAGCGCGTCGGCATCGGGGGCTCCCACAACGAGGACATCCACATCGGCAGGCGGCGGCCCCGGCTCACCGTTGTACCGAGCGGCCCAAGAGCCGTAGATATAGGCGCGCTCCACGCCTTCAAGTCCCGCCAGCGCATCGGTGAGCACTGGCACGGGGCCGAAGGAGACGGACATGAGCTCGCTCAGCGGGCGGTACAGCGGAGTATCCGTGCGGGCCTTGACGAGGCGGCTGCGCCCCACTCGCCGATCGGTCAGGATGCCGCCATCCGCCAACCGGCCAACCTCTCGCAGGACAGCAGTAGGCGTCACTCCGACGTCTGCGGCCAGCTCGGAGATGCTGTACTCGCGTTCCGGATGCAAAAGTACGAGCGCGAGGAGCTCGCCCTGCATACGGGACCGGAGGATGGGGAGCAGACTCGGCGAAACTTTCATTGGGCGCAGGATATCAAGCGCCCAACGAAAGTAACACTCTGCACTCAGTTGCTCACCAGGCCGCAATGGTGGGTGCCTGCCGTGCCAGGTCAGCACCAAGTGTCAGCACGGACATACGGAAGAGGTCGAACTCTCCAGAGTCCGACCCCTTCTGACCCTGCACGCTTGAGGAATTACCTAGCATGCAGCGAAGGCGCGATTACACGTTGAAGCGGAACTCGACCACGTCGCCGTCCTGCATGACGTAGTCCTTGCCCTCCATGCGGGCCTTGCCCTTGGCGCGGGCCTCGGCGACCGAGCCGCATTCGACCAGGTCCGCGAAGGAGATGACCTCGGCCTTGATGAAGCCGCGCTGGAAGTCGGTGTGGATCACGCCGGCCGCCTCGGGAGCGGTGGCGCCCTTCTTGATGGTCCAGGCGCGGGTTTCCTTCGGGCCGGCCGTCAGGTAGGTCTGCAGGCCCAGAGTGGCGAAGCCGACGCGGCCGAGGGTGGCCATGCCGGGCTCTTCCTGGCCGACCGACTGGAGGAGTTCGAGCGACTCGTCGTCGTCGAGCTCGATGAGCTCCGCCTCCAGCTTGGCGTTGAGGAAAATCGCCTCGGCCGGGGCGACGAGCGCGCTCTGCTCCGCCTTGAAGGCGTCGTCCGTCAGCTCGTCCTCGTCCACGTTGAAGACGTAGAGGAAGGGCTTCGTGGTGAGCAGGTGGAGCTCGTGGAGGAGGTCGCCCTGCTCCGTGCCCTTGGTGATGCCCTTGGAGAAGAGGGTGTCGCCCGCTTCGAGGATCTTCTTGGCCTCGACGACGGCCGCGAGGACCGCCACCTTCTCCTTCTGGAGGCGGGACTCCTTCGTCAGGCGCGGTTCGGCCTTCTCGATGGACTGGAGGTCGGCGAGGATCAGCTCGGTGTTGATCGTCTCGATGTCGTCCTTCGGCGAGACCTTGCCGTCGACGTGGACGACGTTCTCGTCCTTGAAGGCGCGGATGACCTGGCAGATGGCGTCCGACTCGCGGATGTTCGCGAGGAACTTGTTGCCGAGGCCCTCGCCCTCCGACGCACCGCGCACGATGCCCGCGATGTCCACGAAGTCGACGGTCGCCGGGAGGATCTTCTGCGAACCGAAGATGCCGGCCAGGACGCCCAGGCGCGCGTCCGGGACGCCGACGACGCCGACGTTCGGCTCGATCGTGGCGAACGGGTAGTTGGCCGCCAGCACGTCGTTCTTGGTCAGGGCGTTGAAAAGGGTCGACTTGCCGACATTCGGCAGGCCGACGATTCCGATCGTGAGCGACACGTTGGCGACTTCCCGTAGCTGGAGGGGGCGGCGGCCCAGGAGTGGGCCACCGGACAGTTTACTTTCCGATGAGTGGCGGTGGATGTACGCGTGTCCGCGGCCCGATCCGGCCCGCTCCCCGCCTACTTTGGTGACGTGGAGCAACACAGAACGCGATCGGCCCCTCACCAACAGCGACCTCCGGCCCAGCGCCAGGCGCCCCGGTCCGCCGCGGTGCCCGCCCAGGCCAAGGGCGGCCCCCGGCGGCCCGCGCTCGGGCGGCGGATGCCCCGGCCCCGGCTGACCGGGCTCGGCGGCGGGCTGTTCGCGTGCGCCGCCATGGCGCTGGTGGGCGGGATCTGCTGGCTGCTCTTCGACTCCTCGCTCTTCGTCTACGGGCTGCTCTTCGTGCCCGTCGCGGCCGCCACCGCGCTCTGGGTACGGCCCGCCGACCTGATCACCGCGCCGATCGGCGTGCCCATCGCCTTCGCCGCCGGGGTGTGGCCCATCTCGGGCGGTTCCGGCGGCATCGGCGGGCAGCTGATGGGGCTGGTGTCCGCGCTGTCCCTGCACGCCGGCTGGCTGTACGCCGGGACGCTGGTCGCCGCGCTGATCGCCGTCGTGCGCAAAGCCGTGCTGATCAGCAGGCGGCGGATGCCCCGGCGCATCACCCAGTGAGCGTTCCTGCCGCTACCTCTCGGCCGCCTGCGCCGCCTTCGCCCCCATCGCCTCCTTCGCCGCCGTCGCATCCTTCGCCGTCCGGGCCGCCATCGCCGCCATCCCCGCTCCCACGATGCCCGCGTTGTTCTGCAGCTTCGCCGGGACGATCTCGGCCCGCACGCCCTCGATCAGCGGCAGGAACTTCTCCGGCTTGCGGCTGACGCCCCCGCCGATGATGAAGAGGTCCGGCGAGAACAGCATCTCCACGTGCTGCAGGTACCTCTGCACGCGGTGCGCCCAGCGCTCCCACGTGAGGTCATGGTCCTCCTTGGCCTTCACCGACGCCCGCGTCTCCGCGTCGTGGCCCTTCAGCTCCAGGTGTCCGAGTTCCGAGTTCGGGACCAGCCGCCCGTCCGTGAACAGGGCGCTCCCGATGCCCGTCCCCAGGGTGAGCAGGAGGACGGTGCCGCCCCGCCCGCGCCCGGCCCCGTACGTCATCTCGGCGACGCCCGCCGCGTCCGCGTCGTTCAGGACGGTGACCGGCAGGCCGCCCAGCTCGCGCGAAATCAGCGTCGCCGCGTCGACGCCGATCCAGGACTTGTCCATGTTGGCCGCCGAACGGATGACGCCGCTCGTGACCACGCCCGGGAAGGTGACCCCGAGCGGCCCGTCCCAGTCGAAGTGGCGCACCACCTCGCCGACACAACCGGCCACCCCCTCGGGGG
>NZ_JBSGZP010000629.1:0-4256 GCF_053611065.1 Streptomyces sp. NPDC054840 | reverse complement strand
GAGAAGCGGGCGAGGAGTTGCACCGGTATGTGGAAGTGTGAGCGTCTCATCGACGCCGACCTGGACGTCGAGGAGATCGTCGGCGTCTACCGTGCTTCCACCCTCGCCGAGCGCCGTCCCGTGGACGACGTCGAGCGCTTCATCCGCATGCTGGCCGGAGCCAACCTCGTCGTCGTCGCCCGCTCCGACGACGGCCACCTCATCGGCATCGCCCGCTCGATCACCGACGGTGCGTACTCGACCTACCTGGGCGATCTCGCCGTCCACGTCGCCTACCAGGGGCAGGGCGTGGGCCGCGAAACTCCGGGCGACTCCGCTTGGGCTCAAGGCGGAGGCAGATGCCTTGCGCGATCACTGGGATCCGTTCAACGGCGTGGGTTCCATGGAGGTAAGCAGGGGAAAGCTGGGTGCGATCGAGGTCCATGAGGGCGGAACCGATTCCATGGAAGATGACACACAGACTGCTTGGAAGTATGACTGCGAGAGGAAGCTGGCACCTGTGGACCCGCCTGGCTATAGGTAACTTCCTGAGGGCAATCGAGCTCGTGGTCACCTTGCTGGCTGCCAGTACGGTGGGGCGGGCATCGACCTGAGGAACTTGGTCCCGCTGCATAAGGCTGAAAATTCGCCAGTGATGAGTAACCTCGAGAATGCAATCGCTGAGCAGAATTCCCGACTATGTTCACATAGTCGCGAAGGGTAATCGTGGATTGAATGTGGATTGTCACATCCCGGATGTGGCGGTCAGGGAAGAGGCTCTGTGTGTGTGGTGAAGAAGTGTGAGTGAGAATCCAAGTGGTGAATTCCTTCCTCCCTTCTTGCATCAGTTGATGGGTGGCGTGCGGAGGTCTCGGCCCGCTGGAGCAGATGCCTGGCAGGAGATCGAGGCCGCAGTCGGCGTGCCGGCTCCTGCGGATTTCCGTGCCTTCGTGGATTGCTATGGAGGGGGTATTCTCCTCGATCACCTCTTCATTCCGCATCCTAATGGCGGAAGGCGGTTGGTTGAATTCATCGAAGAGGAGCGGCAGGGTTTCTTTGATGGATTGGAATTCTTGGATAACGTTCCCCGGCGTGTTGTCGAACATCGAGATCGAATGATTCCTTGGGCGTATCATGACTGGGATGGTGATGTGTGCTTGCTCGTCCCTTCGGAGGATCTGCGGGATTGGGATGTTGCGGTAGCCCACCGTCAATGTCCTGAGATCGAGATATTCGATGGCGGATTTACAGGATTTCTTGCCGGCGTCCTGAAAAATAGAAACGTTCCCCGCGGTTGGCCGCTCTGGGAAGAGGCTTGGAAAGAACTGCGTGACGAGCCCCTCGGACTCTATTGATCCGAAACGCTTTGGGTTCAGGCTCGTTGCTGGTGTGTGAGTGATTTGGTGGGGGATGCCCGGGCCTGGTCGCCGGACGCTCAGGAGGCCGTGCGGTTGCTGGCGGTGTCCGCGCTGACGGAGGGCCGGGACCGGGTGGAGGTTGCCGGCCTGTTCAAGGCCGTGGACAACTGGTGGGCGAGGTGGCAGGCCGGCGGCCGGGACTCGCTGCTGTCCCGCCGGCGAGGCCGCCGCGTGGGTGAGCATCAGGTCCTGTCGAGGCCGAGCAGGCCGCCATCCGGCAGGCTGTCCTCGATCACACCCCCACCGACCTGGGTCTTTCCGGTCAGCTATGGACGCGGGGTCAGATAGGCCAGCCGATCTTCAAGTTGTACGGGGTCCGGTTCACCGAGCCCGGCGTGGGCAAGTACCTCAAGCGCTGGGGGCTGACCTTCCAGCGTCCCGACAAGCGGGCGGTCGAGCAGGACCGGAAGCGGTCCGCGTGTGGCATGAGGAGACCTGGCCCACGATCCGGGCAAAGGCGAAGGCCGACGGTGGTGAGGTCCTCTTCGCCGACCAGGTCGGCATCCGATCCGACCAGGTCACCGGCCGCACCTGGGGTGCCAAGGGGCAGACTCCGATCGTCCGCCGCACCGGAAACCGGTTCTCCGTGAACGCGATGTCCGCGATCAGCACCCGCGGCCGGATGCACTTCATGGTCTTCACCGAGTCGTTCGACGCGAAGGTCATATGCCGCTTCCTCGCCCGGATCGTCGGGCACTTCGACCGGAAGGTCCACCTGGTCGTCGACCGTCACCCGGCCACCGCTCGAAGGCCGTCCGGGCATGGCTCTCCGACCACGACGACGAGATCGAGCTGCACTTCCTGCCCTCGTACTCACCCGAGCTGAACCCGGACGAGCTGGTCAACGCCGACCTCAAACGCAGCCTGCCCCACACCCACCGGGCCAGAAACCAGGCCGAACTCGCCGCCGAGACCCGCCGGTTCTTCCGGCGGCGCCAACACCAGCCCCACATCGTCCGCGGCTACTTCGGCGGCAGCCACGTCCGCTACACCCTCAATGAGAACCCCTTAAGTTTCTGATCAATAGGTTCATCGCCAATTGAGGGGGTGCGGGTCGCATAGTGTCTGCCGGCCGGCCGCCGCCGACTCCTGGTGCCTCGGAAGCGGGTGGCGGCGGTGTGCGGGGCGCCCCTCTTTGTCGGGAGGCGGCCCGCACTACTCGGCTCACACTCTGGCGTCCGAGGCCCGAACGGTCGGCCCATCGCCACGCCACGGGATGAGCATGCGGACGTCATCCGGCTTCAGGCCGACGCGCACCGCACCGTCGCCGGGGGAATCAGGCCGGCACCCGCGCCTGCTCCGGCTGGCGACTGCAGCAGCGGCGTGCGCTCCCGCCGCGGGGCGGGTCGACGCGCCTGCGTGCCCGCTCCGGGAGGGCCTGATGCTCGCCTCCCGTCAGTCCAGCCCTGTTCCGGCCGGGGGCGGGATGATGGAAGTGTCGAAACGGGGGCGCTGTGCTCCGCGCCGAGTCAGCCCAGCCGTCGGGGCCGCTCCCGACGTCGAAGTACACCGGGCCTGGCCCACCGCCGCCGACATCCGCGTCACGCGGGAAGAGGCGCCCGAGGCGAAGCTGATCCTGCTCGCCGCCGGCCGCGGTCGACTACTACCCGCATATCGGCTTCATCCGCCACGAGTCCGCCTGGACCCTGGACCGCCTGCGGTGAGCCGACGAGCGCGCCGGCCCACCTTTTCCGTAAGCCGGTCGAGCGCGCCCGCGGCGGGGTAGCATCCGTGCCGTGGGGGGACTGGTAGGACAAAGCACAGGGAAAGCCGGCCTGCGCGCCTGGTGTTGCGCGATGGCGAGCTTGTTCCTCATCGCCGGGTGCGCGGCCGAGGGTACGCCGAAGGGAGCCGCGTCGAGCGGCGCCCCGGGCACGTCGGCCACGGGTAGTTCCGGCACGGGTGGTACCGCCACGGGTGGTTCCGGCACGGGCGGCACCGGCGCGAGTGCCCCGGCCGCCCGGCCCAGCGCTTCCGCCGTCATCCCGATGCCCCCGCTCGACGAGTCCAAGCAGCCGAGGACGGCCGCCGAGGCCCGCGACCTGCTCGGCCGCATCATCATCGCCGAGCAGGACCTCGGGCCGGAGGTCGTGCGCAGCGCCCCGTTCGAGAGCGACCCCGGCCGCTGGCCCGTGCTCGACGAGGGCTGCGTCTGGCAGACCGAGGGTCTGCCGGACGATGTGCTCGCCACCAGCACCCGCCACTTCCACATCCCGGCCAAGGGCGGCCGCGGCCGAGTGCGGATCAACGCCACGGTCACCGTCCACCACAACCGTGAGGAATCCGGCTGGGAGACCGCCCGCGCCATGGAAGAGGTGCTGCGGTGCCCGGACCAGAAGCTGCGTGAGGGCGAGGAGCTCAAGAGTCTGTGGGGCGGCGCCCTCTATCTCGGCGAGATGAACGACTGGACCGAGGACGCCTTCTCCGAATCCGGCGACTACGTCAGCGCGCAGGACGGCGGGCCCCACCCCTACACGTGGTCCCAAGCCCAGTTCGGACCCGTCACCATGGCCATCTCCGCCAAGGCCGCGGAGGGCGTCACCAACGACGACCTGACCGCCTTCGTGGCCCAGGGCACCAGCGTGATGATGATCCAGGCCAAGCAGGAGCTCGGAAAGGCGGCGGGCTGATGCAGCCGCTCCATCCCTCTGACCCCTCCCGGATCGGCGGCCACCGGCTCCTCGGACGCCTCGGCGCCGGCGGCATGGGCGTCGTCTACCTCGGCCGGACCGACGACGGCGCGCTCGCCGCGGTCAAGGTGATCCGCGCGGAGTACGCCGAAGAGGCCGACTTCCGGGCCCGGTTCCGCCGCGAGGCCCGGATCGCCGCCGAGGTGGCCAGCCCGTGGGCCGTCCGCAT
>NZ_JBSGZP010000628.1:0-4263 GCF_053611065.1 Streptomyces sp. NPDC054840 | reverse complement strand
CTCCGGGTCGCGCCTCCTCCCTGGGTCCAGGTCTGCCGGTCCAGGTCCCGGTCGGTGGGTCGGGCGGCGGCTGGGAGACTGTCCGTATGACCGATTCCGTGATCCTCGACGTCTGGTGCGAACTGCAGTGCCCGGACTGCCACCGCGCCCTGGACGACGTACGCGCCCTGCGGGCCCGCTACGGCGACCGGCTGGACATCCGGCTGCGCCACTTCCCCCTGGAGAAGCACAAGCACTCCTTCGCCGCGGCGCAGGCCGCCGAGGAGGCCGTCGAGCAGGGCCAGGGCTGGCCCTACGCGGAAGCGGTGCTGGCGCGCACCGCGGAGCTGGCCGAACGCGGCGAGCCGGTCCTGCTGGACGTGGCGCGTGAACTGGGACTCGACGCGGAGGAGTTCGACACCGCCCTGATCGACGGTCGGCACATCCTGATCGTGGACGCCGACCAGGCGGAGGGCAAGGCGATCGGCGTGACCGGCACCCCGACGTATGTGATCGACGGGCAGCGCCTCGACGGCGGCAAGAGCCAGGACGGCCTGCGCGCCCGTATCGAGGAGATCGCCGACCGCCTGCTGGCGGACGCCGGAGAATCGGCCTAGGTGTATTGCCCTGTGAGGTCGGGAACGCGGCTGGCGGGTGCCGTGCCCGGCAGGACGGAAGGGGTGCCCGTGTACCGGACGTACTCGGGTGCCCCGACATCGCGGGCCGGGCGCGGTGCCGGGCGTCGTGACCCGGTGAACCTTTCCGGTCACAGCACTAGATCAGGTCCTTGGCGTAGTTGAAGTTGGTGGGCCGGTAGCCGAGGGAGACGTACAGCCTCAGGGCCGGGGTGTTGTCGGTGAAGACCTGGAGCGCCAGCAGGCGGTGGCCGGCGGCGAGCGCGGCGCGCTCGGCGAGCGCCATCAGGTGGCGGCCGTGCCCGCGACCCCGGTGCTCGGCCCGGACCTCGATGTCGTAGATGTACGAGCCCTCCCCGCGCGGCGCGAGCCACACGTGGCCGACGGGCACCCCGGCCGCTTCCAGGACGACGAAGGTGGCTCCGGGAGTGGCCAGGCCCTGCGGCAGCTGGCTCTCGTGGTCGGCCAGCGACTTGGCACGGGCGGCCTCGGCGGGCATGCCACGGCTACTCCAGTTCGCGGCGTAGGCCTCGACGGCCCTGGCGCGCCAGACCTCGTACTCGGCGTCCGTCATGGGACGGCCGCGCACCTCCTCGGGGAGCGCGGGGGGCTCGGCCGGCAGGTCCTTGGCCATGTTCCGGCTGTACTCGGTGTATCCGAGGGCCTCGGCCATGCACAGGCCGGCTTCCGAGTCCGCCGGGATCGAGACGCGGACCCGGCGGCAGCCCCAGCCGCGCAGCACTTCCTCGGCGGCGAGCGCGGCCACGGTGGCCCTCCCCCGCCGCCGGTCGCCCTGTTCGACGTCGAGGTCGCGGATCTCGCCGACCGTCGGCCCGAAGGGGGTGTCGGAGGCGATCAGCAGGGCGCCGACACGCCTGCTGTTGACCCGGATCTCGTACCGGCGCGAACGCGCGCCGTCCGCCGTGTGCTGGAGCGGCCCGGACGGCCGCAGGGTGGTGGTCATCCCTTGAGTTCTACCCGTCCCCCGGCCGCCGCGACAGCCCTCCTCCGGCGGAAGCCGCCCTGGATCCCGTCCCGGTCGCTCTACGGGTCGAGGTCCGCGCCCGCCATCACCTCGAAGATCCGCATCACCTCGGCCGTGACCGGTCCGGGAGCGGACCCCAGTTCGCGGTCGTCGATCCGCAGCACGGCCTGGGCGTCGCGCAGCGAGGAGGTCAGGAAGACCTCCTCGGCCCGCTCCAGCACCTCGAACGGCAGGTCGGTCTCCTTGGCGCCGGCCCAGTCGACGATCAGGGCCCGGGTGATGCCGGCCAG
Source organism: Streptomyces sp. NPDC054840 (assembly GCF_053611065.1). Taxonomy (NCBI): domain Bacteria; kingdom Bacillati; phylum Actinomycetota; class Actinomycetes; order Kitasatosporales; family Streptomycetaceae; genus Streptomyces; species Streptomyces sp. NPDC054840. The sequence goes on along the minus strand of NZ_JBSGZP010000628.1, from coordinate 2,374 downwards.
GCAGCCGGAGGGCAGCGGCGGAGTGTGCAGTTCTCCGTCGAGTACGACGAAGACGTTGGAGCCGGTGCCCTCGCAGAGGCGGCCGAGCGTGTTGGCGAGGAGCGCCTCGGAGGCCCCGGCCCGGTGCGCGGCGGCAAGGGCGACCACGTTCTCGGCGTACGAGGTGGTCTTCAGGCCGGCCACGGCGGAGCGTTCGTTGCGGACCCAGGGCACCGTCACGACGGTGGTGGTGTCCGGGCGCCGGGGGGAGTCGGCGACGGCGGCGATGAGGGTGGTCCCGGCGTCCCCGCGGTCGGAGCCGAGGGGCGAGACTCCGCCGGTGTAGGTGATGCGCAGCCGCCCGTGCTCCAGCGGGTTGGCCTCCAGTACGGCGGCGCAGGCGCGGCGGACCTCGTCGAGGTCCGGGTCCGGCAGGCCCAGGCCCCGGGCCGAGCGGGTGAGCCGTTCCAGGTGCCGGGTGAGCGCGAAGGCGCGGCCGCGCTCCGCCTTCAGCGTCTCGAAGACGCCGTCGCCCACGGTCAGGCCGTGGTCGAAGACGGACACCTTCGCGCTGTCCACCTCGGTCAGGGCTCCGTCGAGCCAGATCTTCATGGTGCGGTCCTTCCGATCGTGTCGTTCGTCCCCTGCGTGCCGCCGCTCACCTCGTGGCCCATGGCCACCCGCAGGAGCCGGGCGGCCTTGAGTTCGGTCTCCGCCCATTCACGGTCGGGATCGGAGCCCCACGTGATGCCGGCTCCCGTGCCGAAGAGCAGTCGGGGTCCGCCGGCGGCCTCGCGGTCGATCCAGAATGTACGGATGCCGACGGCGAGCTCGGCGGTGCCCCGGTCCGCGTCGACCCAGCCGATGCCTCCGCAGTAGGGGCCCCGCGGGGCGGTTTCCAGGGCTTCGATGATCCGCAGGGCGGAGGACTTGGGGGCTCCCGTGACGGAACCGGGCGGGAAGGTGGCGCCGAGCAGCTCGGGCCATCCGGCGCCGTCGGCGAGCTCGCCGCTCACGATGGAGACGAGGTGGACCAGGCCCGGGTGCTCCTCGACGGCGCACAGCTCGGGGACGGCGACGGAGCCCGTCTCGCAGACCCGGCCGAGGTCGTTGCGGACCAGGTCCACGATCATCACGTTCTCGGCGTGGTCCTTGGGGAGCAGGTCGTCGACGGTGCGGCCGGTTCCCTTGATGGGGCCGGACTCGATGTGCCGGCCGGACCGGCGCAGGAACAGCTCCGGTGAGGCCGTGGCGATCTCGACGCCGTGGGCGGCCAGACGAATCGTTCCTGCGAAGGGTGCGGGGTTTCCGCGCGCGAGGAGCGCGGTAAGCGCGTCGACGTCGGCGCGGCCGGGGTGGGGCAGCGGCGCGGACATCACCCGGCAGAGGTTGGCCTGGTAGACCTCACCTGCGGCGATGTACTCACGGACGCGCCGTACGCCGGCGACGTACGCGGCGCGGTCGAGGGAGGAGGTCCACCGGTCGGCGTCAGGTCCGTGCCAGGCGCCCGGCACGGGCGCGGGGACCGGCGCGGGGCGTACGTCGCCGAAGCGCGCGCAGACGAGCCGCCCTTCGAAGTCGGCGGACACCGACCAGAAGCCGGTGGAGTCGAGGGCGGCGGGATCGCTGGTGACGTCTCGGAGGTCTGTCGCGAGAAGGCCGCCGAAGCGGGCCATGGGAGGCAGGTCGTGCACGGCTGCGAGTCTATGACCGGTGACGACAGGGCGCCGGTGCGGTGTCGGCAGGGTGACCTGTGGTGATCGACCGGCAGCACGCTGCGGAAACGCGTTTTTGAGCTGGCCCGGTAATCCGCTAGAGTTCAACACGTCGCCAGGGAGCGAAGGGGGAAACCCCCGGAGTGAACACGGTGACCTGCGGACGTAGCTCAGTTGGTAGAGCACCACCTTGCCAAGGTGGATGTCGCGAGTTCGAGTCTCGTCGTCCGCTCGAAGTGGGGGATCTTCCCGAACCCCTGCAGCTCCATGGTGGAGTGGCCGAGAGGCGAGGCAACGGCCTGCAAAGCCGTCTACACGGGTTCAAATCCCGTCTCCACCTCCAAGGACGATTAGCTCAGCGGGAGAGCGCTTCCCTGACACGGAAGAGGTCACTGGTTCAATCCCAGTATCGTCCACCGGTCCGCAAGGATCCCCGCGCGATTAGCTCAGCGGGAGAGCGCTTCCCTGACACGGAAGAGGTCACTGGTTCAATCCCAGTATCGCGCACGTAGTACCAGCATTACCTTGTTCCACCTGCGGCTTTCGAGCTGCGGAGCCCGCGCGATTAGCTCAGCGGGAGAGCGCTTCCCTGACACGGAAGAGGTCACTGGTTCAATCCCAGTATCGCGCACCACCCGAAAGCCCCGGCCGTTCTCACGGTCGGGGCTTGTCACTAATAC
>NZ_JBSGZP010000627.1:0-4274 GCF_053611065.1 Streptomyces sp. NPDC054840 | reverse complement strand
CTGGAAGGCTGCCAATTGTGGCAGGTGGCGGTGACGGACGGCGGGAACCCTGCCCGTTGCCCTCGGTCAGGCCCGGCCGAAGAGGTCGCGCGGGAAGGCCCCGGCGCCGATGGCCTTCGTGACGAACCCGCTGCCGAGTTCGGTGAGGCGGGCCAGTCCCTCCTCGCCCAGGTGCTCGTACGGGGCCGCGTCGAGGCGGTCGGTGTCCGCCTCAAGGCGCTCGCGCACGGCCTTGCCCTCCTCGGTGAGCTCGCCGTCCGCGTCGAGGATGCCGCGCTCGCGCAGCCGCTCGGTCGCGGCGTCCAGGTCGGGCTGCTCCCAGCCTCGGATGGACTTGATCCACTTCGCGGTCATGCCGCGGCCGGTGGCGGTGTGGCTGACCAGGGCCTCCACCGGATCCAGTCCGGCGAGGAGCAGGGCGGCGAGGTGGCCGTCGCCGCGGTGCTCGCGCAGCAGGGTGGTGGCGTGCCACAGGCGCAGGTGCGGGGCCTCGGGTACGGGGAGGTCGGCGTGGGCCGCGTAGAGCGTGCGGGCGTGCCGGGTGCAGCCCTCGGTGGCGAGCATGGCCAGACCGGCGGCCTCGGCCAGCTCCGGCGACTCCACGGTCTCGGTGCCGAGCAGCCGGCGCAGGGTGCGGTCGGCGGCCCGCAGCCGGGCGGCGAGGACCTGCTCGGGCGTGGCGGTGTCCCACACGGCCGGCAGGTGCCGGGCGAGCAGATCGTGGCGGTAGTTGTAGAAGGTGGCGGTCACGGTGCCGGGGCCGACGGCGCCCATCGCGGCGGACCGGCTCGCGAGGTTGACGGCGACCGGGTCCGTGACTCCGAGGGCCGCGAGCTCCTTGGCGAGATCCGGCGAGAAGTAGATCGTCGCGTGCAGCGGGTTGATCGCAGCATGCCAACAGCGACGGGCGGCGAGCAGGGGAAGCGTCATGCCCGGCAGGTTACCGACTGCTCGGTATGCCGGGTAGAGCCGGGTCCGGTGGCACGACTCTCGCCCCCGGCCCGTCCTCATCGTGGCGCGCGGTCCGGTGTGCCGGGGACGGGCGGACGGTGACTCGGGGGAACCCGCCGCCGGTGCGTCCCGGCCCCTTTTCGGCCGATCCGGGCGTGGGGGCGGGGCACCGGGGTCTCGTGTTCCGCAGGTTCGGCGCGCTCCCCGGCATCGGCCGCGTCCGCACCGGCGGGGCGTTGAGCCACTGGCTGCGCCGCAGGCCACAGGGCCTGGAACGGCAGCGCCGGGTCGGCGGCGGGGGCTTCCCGACGCTCGGCGCCCTCGCCTCCGCCGCCGCGACTGCGGTCGGCCCGTGACGGCCGAATGGCGATCGTGTGACAGCAGGGGCCATGGACATGACCTGAGCGGTCAAGGGTGAATACGGTCGAGCGACAAGGCCTTGGACCACTCTGTGAACCGATCTGTCTCCCCTACCACTTGGAGTCATTCGTGCACCGCAAAGTCATCGCCCCGAGCGTGCTCGCCGCGTCCCTCCTGCTGGTGATCCCGGCGTCGGCGGCGGGTTCGGGTTCGGGCGCCCCGGGTATCGGCGATCCCTACTACCCGGCCAGCGGCAACGGCGGATACGACGTGTCGCACTACGACCTGCGCCTGCGGTACCAGCCGAAGACGGACCTGCTGGAAGGCACGGCCACCCTGCTGGCCACCGCCCAGCAGGACCTGTCCCGCTTCAACCTGGACTTCGGCCTCCAGGTCAGCGAGATCCGGGTCAACGGGGTCAAGGCGAAGTTCGCCACGTCCGGCTCCCACGAGCTGGAGGTCACCCCGGCGAAGCCGTTGGCGCGCAACAGCCCGCTGTCCGTCGTCGTCAAGTACGCCGGAAAGCCCTCCGAGTTGAAGGTGGACGGCTGGACGGCCTGGCAGCGCACGCCCGACGGCGGGGTCGCGGCGCAGGAGCCCGACTCGGCGGTCTGGTGGTTCCCGAGCAACGACCACCCGCTGGACAAGGCCACCTTCGACATCTCCGTCAACGTGCCCGACGGTACCCAGGCGATCAGCAACGGCGTGCTGCAGTCCCAGACCTCGCGGCTCGGCTGGACCCGGTACAACTGGCGTTCCAACAAGCCGCAGGCCACCTACCTGGCCACCCTCGCCGTCGGCAAGTTCGACATCACCACCGACAGGACGGCGAGCGGGCTGCCGGTCCTCAACGCGTACAGCAAGGACCTCGGCGACAACGCGGGCGCGGCGCGCGCGAGCGTGGAGCGGACCGGCGAGGTCGCCGAGTGGCTGGAGGGAGTCTTCGGGCCGTACCCCTTCAACGCGCTGGGCGGCTACGTGCCGAACGTGCCCTCCGGGTTCGCCCTGGAGACCCAGACGCGGCCGTTCTACAGCCCCCGCCAGTTCTCCAACGGTGCGAACGTCTCGGTGGTGGTGCACGAGCTCGCCCACCAGTGGTACGGCGACAGCGTGTCCGTCGACGGCTGGAAGGACATCTGGATCAACGAGGGCTTCGCCCGCTACAGCCAGTGGCTGTGGTCGGAGAAGGAGGGCGAGGGCACGGCGCAGGAGCTCGCCGACTGGGCCTACGGCCTGCGCCCGGCCGAGGACGCCTTCTGGCAGGTCAAGCCGGGTGACCCGGGTCCGGACAACCAGTTCCACGGGGCCGTCTACGACCGTGGCGCCATCGCCCTGCAGGCGCTGCGGAACGAGATCGGCGACGAGAAGTTCTTCGAGATCCTCAAGGGGTGGCCGACCGAGCGGGCCTACGGCAACGCCAAGGTCGGTGACTTCGTCCGGTACGCGGAGAAGGTCTCGAAGAAGCCCCTCGCGCAGCTCTTCGAGACCTGGCTGTACACCCCGGGCAAGCCGGCGGCTTCGGCACTGAACCCTTCGGCGGACAGGCCCGCGGCCCGCTCGCCGCAGCAGTCCGCCCCGGCGAAGCCGGCTGCGGAGCCCAAGTCCTGGAAGAAGATCTCGGAGACCGACACGATCCACGACACCGAGCACGGCTCCGGGCCCGGCCACCGGCACTGAGTCGGCGCGGGCCCCGCGCCCCGCACCCCGCACACGGGCTCCCGCATCCGGCGGGGGCCCGTGCGTCGCGCGTCCGTCAGTGGTCTACGGCACGCCCCGCATCCGTCAGTGCCTCCGGCACACCCCGCGGCCCGCGCCCGTCAGTGGTCTCCGGCACGCCACGCGGCCCGCGCCCGGTAGGCGATCGGCAGGTAGCGCAGGCGCTCCGGCAGCAGCGGTACGAGGAGCCGTACGGCCGTGCTGAACCGCCGGAGCCTGCGCTCCTGGGCCGGGCTCCACTCCAGCCCGATCGCCGCGCGGGCCTCCGGCGGCATGTAGCCGACGCTGACGAAGGCCCGCAGGCGCAGGAACGCCGCCCGCAGCACCGGCCAGGTCAGCCGCAGCAGCAGGCGGACGGCGGGCGGGCCGGCCTCCGGCGGGGGCAGTCGCACATCGGTGGCGACCAGCTCGCGGGCGACCGCCGTGGACTCGATCTCCTCGGCGAGCATCCGGCCCCAGTACGTCCAGTACTCCTCGACGCTCTGCGGCATGTCCCGGTCCCGCAGGCCCAGGATCCGGCCCACCTGGAGCCACTCCCGGTAGAGCTGCCGCTCCTGGGCGGGGGTGAAGCGGCGCAGCAGGTAGCGCCCGGCGTAGAGGTAGACCGGGAAGCCGGTGGCGTGCACCCAGGAGTAGCAGGCGGGGTCGAGGGAGTGGTAGCGGCGACCGCGGGTGTCGGTGCCCTGGATGTCCTTGTGCAGGCGGCGGACCCGGCGGCCCTCTTCGGCGGCTTCCTCCCCGCCGTACACCCAGAGCTGGACCGAGCGCAGGGACCGCTCGCCGCGACCCCAGGGATCGGTGCGGAAGACGGAGTACTGGTCGACGCCGGCCGCGATCGCCGGGTGCGCCACCTGCATGGTGAAGGCGGCGGGCAGCATCAACAGGGCACGGACGTCGCCGGCGATCGTCCACAGCACCCCGCCCGGCGGGGGCGGCGCGGGGTCGTTGCGGCGTGCGGCCGCAGGTCCGGCGGGGGGTGCGGAGTCCGTCTTCCTCATATGACAAGTATGCGAGCACCGGACGGCCGTCTCACGGACAGAAAGTCTCTGCACGGGTGTTACCCAGAGGTAACTGCTGCTGCTTGTATGACGGCGTCGATCATCCCCCGCAGGAATGACGGAGACCTTCATGCTGCTTTCCACGCCCCGCTCGCGCCGCGCCGCCGCCACGGCCGTCGCCGCGGTCGCCGCAGGCGCGCTGGCCGCCACCACCGCGCCTGCCGCCACGGCCGCGGAGACCGCCGCCGC
>NZ_JBSGZP010000626.1:0-4282 GCF_053611065.1 Streptomyces sp. NPDC054840 | reverse complement strand
CTCCGCCGCACGGCGGGACAGCGGCACTCGCACGTGGTGCGGGGGAAGGACCGTCAGGGCAGGGGGATCGTGCGGACCAGGCCCGCGAAGGCCTGCTTCTCCGCCTCGGTCAGCTCCACCGACTCCATCGGGTGCCCGGCGAAGCCGCGCTGGGCCGGGATCATCGTGAGGCCCTCGGCGGTGGGCTCCGCGTGGGGGAACCGGTCGCCCCCGCGCAGGTGGCGGAGGCCGGTGAACGAGACGATCGCGGCCACGAGCAGGACGGCGAGGCCGATTTCCTGAGCGAGGGAGATGGAGGGGAGCACGCGGATCCTCCAGGGGTGCGGTCGGTGCGAGCCGGTACAAGATCGAGCGTGGAAATACTCAACCACCACAACCGATCGATTCGGCAGGGATGTGTCGAGCGTCACGTCAGGGTCGAAAGTCCCTACCTTGTCCGGGAAGGCCCGGTTACGGCTTCAGGTGCAGCTTGAAGCCCTCATGGCTGCGCGCGAAGCCCAGGCGCTCGTAGAACCGGTGCGCGGCCGTCCGCCGCTTGTTGCTGGTCAGCTGGACCAGGCCGCAGCCGCGCTCGCGGGCCCGCTGTGAGGCGAGCCGCATCAGCTCGGCGCCGAGCCCGGCGCCCCGCCGGTCCGCGCGGACCCGTACCGCCTCCACCAGCGCCCGTTCCTGCCCGTCCCGGCCCAGGCCCGGGATGTACGTGAGCTGGAGGCAGCCGAGGACGACCTCGCCCGCTTCGCCCGCCGCGGCCGAACCCCCCGCCCCGTCGGTGAGGACCAGCATCTCGTTGCGCGGGTCCGCCTCGATCGCCGCGAAGGCCCGCTCATGCCCCGAGCCGACCGCGATCGACGCCGGGTCGAGGACCGTGTCCTCGTCGGCGAGCAGGGCGAGTACGGCGGGCAGGTCCTGGCGAGTGGCCTCACGAAAGATCATGGCCGGATTGTGGCAGGGGGGCCCGGCCGGGACGGCGGCCGGACCCCCTGCAGCTGTGGGACCTGAGGGCTACGGGCGGAAGCGGAGCACCTGCGGGTCGTGGTCGCTGTTCTGCGCCGCGAACTCCGCGTTGATGTGCACGCTGTCGTACGTGAACTTCTTGATCGCCGGGCTGGTCAGGATCTGGTCCAGCACCTGCGCGTTGCCCTGGTAGACGTACGAGTACCGCTCCGCCTTCGGCAGCGACTTGATCGCCGGGTACAGCGCCCCGCCGTCCGCCAGCGCGTCCGTCGTCGCCGAGAACTCGAAGTCGTTGATGTCACCGAGGACCAGGACGTCGGCGTTCTTGTCCTCGGCAAGGATCTGCTTCACGAAGCCGTTCACGGCCTGCGCCTGCTGCAGCCGCTTGGCCTCCGAGGAGCGGACCGGCGGCTGGTGGTGCGAGGTCAGGCCCTCGTCGCCGCCCTTGGAGCCGAAGTGGTTGGCGATCACGAAGACCGTCTTGCCACGGAAGACGAACTCGCCCGCCAGCGGCTTGCGGCTGTCCGCCCACGCCGGGTTGGCGGGGTCGACGCGGCCGGGGGAGTGGGTCAGGGCGGCCTTGCCGTTCACCTTGGTCACGCCGGTCGCGGTCACCGCGTCACCCGGGGCGCGCTCGGTGAAGGAGACCCGCGCCGGGTTGAAGAGGAACACCTGGCGGATGTTGCCGCCGGGCTCGCCGCCGTCCTTCTTGTCCTCCGGGTTGATGGTCCGCCACTGGTAGGCCGGGCCGCCGGCGGCCGAGATCGCCGCAGTGAACTTGGTGAGGGTCTGCTCGGCCGAGACGGTGCCGTCGTTCTTGGCGCCGTTGTCGTCCTGGATCTCCTCCAGGGCGAGGACGTCGGGGGAGGCCAGGTTCTCGACGACGGCCTTCGCCAGCGCGTCGAACTTCTCCTGCGGGTCGGTCGGGTCGAGGTTCTCGACGTTGTACGTGGCCACCGCGAGCTCCTGCTCGGCCTGCGGCTTGGTCTTCTCGGGGGCGAGGGTGCCCGCCTGGACGGTGCCGAGGGTGCGGGCCACCAGCGTGTAGCCGCCGAACTGGTTGAAGTCCAGCGGGCCTTCCGTGGTGCCGGTCAGCCTGTCGCCGACGTTGGCCACCGGGAAGGGCTGCTGCGCGAGGGGCGCGAGCTGCTGGATCTGCAGGCGGCCGGTGTTCTGGGACTCGTAGGAGCCGTAGACGGTGCCACCGCGCTTGGCGGCGTTCTCCCAGCCCTTCACCGTGACCCACAGCTCCGCGTACGGGTCGGTGGCGCCGACCACGCGGGAGGTGCCGATCTTGACGTTCATGCCCTCCAGCGACTCGTAGTGGTCGAGGGCGTAGCGCGAGGGCTCCAGGGTCAGGCCGTTGATGCTGCCGGCGGCGGCCGGGTCGCCGACCGGGGCGTACTCGGCGGGCACCGTGTACTCGTTGATCGCGGTGGCCTCGGGCAGCGCGTTGCCGGAGGAGACCACGGTCACCGTCGGCTTGGAGATCTGGGTGACCGACTGGTTGCCGGAGTTCAGCCCGCCGGGGATGTACTCACCCACGGTGCCGGAGACCTTGACCGCGTCGCCCGCGGCGACGGTCGGGACCGAGTTGGTGAAGACGAAGACGCCCTCGCTGGTGGCGTCGTTGTCGTCGGCGTCCGGGTCCTGGATCCAGAAGCCGCGCGAGCCGTACGTACGTACGGCCGTCACGATGCCCTCGACGTCCGTGACCTGCTTGCCGCTGAGCGGGGATATCCGGGTGGTGCCCTGAATGTCGTGGATGCGTATCGGATCGGCGGACACGGCGCCTTCGGCCGCGTCGGCGGAGCCCGCGAGCAGGCCGGTGGCCAGTGCGGTGGCGACGAGGGCCGCGACGGCGGCGGAACGGGGATGCGAGGAGCGCATGGGCAGGAACTCCGGTGTGGGAGAGGGAAAAGGTGGGGGGTGCGGCAGTGAGATCTGCGGGAGGCAAGCCGCTCCCTATACATCTACGCGCGTCAATTTCCTGTGTGCCCAGCAAAGTTGTCAAGCCCTCCAGGGAATACGGCAGCTGACTGTGGGATGAACCGAAGTCGATGGCCCGCCGGACACGCCCGAAATGCGTCTACGCTGGGACGCCGTACGAAGGCCCCGCCTGTCATCTGCGCCACATCCGCATGCCCGCACTGCCCGTCATGTCGGCCATGTCATCGAAATCCGGGCGCATATGACGGACCGGCCGTCAGTACGGGCCGTGTCACCAACGCCACACCCCGTGTCACCAACGCCACACCTGTCCCGCCCCGCCACACACCGTCCCACCGCGTCCGCGAGGAGAACCGCCCCATGTCCGCAGACTCGCACCCCACGCTGCCGCCCGCACGGCTGCGCTCCGACGCGGAACTTGCCCGCGACGCCCTCGGCGCGCCGCTGTTCGCGCGCGCCGTGCGGCTCGCCCGCTGGGCCGGGCCCGGCACCCGTGTCGGCGTCGGCGGCGAGCTCGCCACCGACCAGCTGCCCGAGGCCGCCGTGGCGCTCGGTCTCGACGCCGCCGACGAGGACTCCGCCGGGTACGCGAGCCAGGCCTGGCGGGTCGCGGTGGACACCGGCCTGGTCGACGTGACCGAGCCGGAGAACGGCAACGGGGAAAGCGACGAGGAGCACTTCGGCACGGCCGCGCCCGGTGAGGACCTCGCGCTGGTGACGAGCGGTGCGCCCGGAGACGTACTCGACCTCTGGCTGGCGGCCCTGGACACCGTGCTCGCCGACGCGGCGGTGCCCGACCTGGACGACCTCGTCGACGCGCTGGACACGCTGGACGCGGGCGGCGAGATCGACTTCGACCGGCTGGACTGGAACCCGGGACGCGAGGCGGACTTCCTCGACGGGGTCCTCGCCAACCTCTACCTGCTCACCGTCACCGAGGGCGGGGCCGCGGACGGGCCGGTTCCGCTGCCGGTGCTCGCCGCGTCGATGATCGTGCCCGACGACATGGGCGAGCCGACCGATGCCGTGCTGGAGCAGGTCTCGGACGCGATGATGCGCCTCGACGGCCAGTTCCGGCAGCTGGAGCCGATCGGGCTGGTGGAGTTCCGGCCCGTCGACGAGGAGCTGATGGCGGAGGCCGACGGACCCCTGGAACCGGAGACCGCGGGTGCCTTGGACGACGAGGACGTCTCCCGCTACGGGATGGTCCGCCTGACCCCCCTCGGCCTGTACGGGGTCCGGGCCCGGATGCTGGAGGCCGGGGTCGATGCCCCCGCCGTCGGCGAACTGGCCGAGAAGGGCGCCGACGCGCTCCTCGACGCGGTCTCCTTCTACTCCGAGAACGCCGCCCAGGCCGAGATCGAGCAGTGGCTGGCAG
>NZ_JBSGZP010000625.1:0-4282 GCF_053611065.1 Streptomyces sp. NPDC054840 | reverse complement strand
GCATGCCCTCATCCCGGGCGATGCCCCTCGGAGCCCGGCATGTCCCCGGGCGCCGCCCGCCGGGCCCGAGAGCGGCGAGGGCCTTCGTGAGCGCGGCGGCGGCTCCCGGCTCACTCCTGTCGAGCCGTTCTCGCCGCCGGCGTTCGGTGGCGGTATCTACAGGGGGCCCTGAAGGTAGACCCTGGTGTGTGAGACCCGCGCGGAGGTCGCGGCGAAGGAGATGGAGCGTCGTTCGCTCTCCACGGACACCGTCAGACTCGTAGGCGAGCCGTCCTCCGTAATGCGAACTGCGCGTTCCGCCTCTGCGAGAAGACCTGCCACCCGCAGTTCGTTGACACCGGTGAACTCGATCCAGAAGCGCAGGGTGTTGTAGGCCTTCCGGGACCACTCCGGCTCGGGGTGCGGCGGTAGCTGCTGGGTCTCGAATCCGAAGGTGACCGATGTTCCGCGCTCGTCGATGTGGATGTAGAAGAAGTTACACGTGTCCAGGTCAGGTACGGGCGACTCGCCGTACAGTGCCTGAAGTTCCGGCCAGGTGATCATCTCGCTCCCTTTTCACACACGCTCGAAGAAGGTGTTCACGTACGGCGGCGGGATCATCGGTGGGAGCCTGTTCTCGAGCGGCCGGGTGAAATGGTGCCGACCGCTGTCGCCACCGTCCGCATCGCGCGTGAAGACGCTGAACCTTCCGACGAGGAGTGAGGCGTTCGACGTAAAGGAAACCGATACCCCAGGAGCTTCCAGGTCCACGGCGAGCCTGTGGTCCGGCAACGGTCGCAGCACGATGTCCGCCGTGACCGGAGGCCGCCATCCCTCCATCATGAAGTCCTGGATCATGGAGAACTGGATGTGGAACTGCATGGTGTCACCAGGTCCCCCGCTCCAGCGGTCGGGGAACCTCGGCAGGTCGATGCGCAAGGTCACGGTCGGGTCCCAGCCATCCAGGTGCACCGATCGCACGCGCACGCCTGTCAAGTCCGGGACTTGGTCGTAATACAGACCGAGATCCGCGTTTACGACGAATTCATTCCAAGTCATAGTAATAGTGTGGCTCCGTACCCTCGATAACACCGTTACGCGGATCCTCGCCCGGCCGGACGTGCACGTGCGGCGGCTGATATCCGGGTTCGCCCGGCTTCTGATGGCCGAACCAGTGGTCCTGGTAGATGACCGTGTCGCCGTTCGGAAGCTCGTACCACTCTTCTCTGTAGAAGATCATCTGTTTGTCCGGGCCTTGCAGCTGTCCGCCACCCTGCCATTCGGGTTTCGTCGCCTTCACCCAATCGCTTTCCCAGTAGGGTTCGAGGCCCTCGGGAACACCTGCCTCACGAAGCGCCAGCTCTCGAGTCTCCGCAAGGGTCCGACCCACCTTCGGCGGGCAGATGTCCGGCGCCAGCCCCAGAGTGTCCGACCACAGCAGGGGATTCGGGACGTACGTGGAGGCGTTCGGAGCGGGGCCGAGGCCGAGGGGATCGACCGACAGATAGCGGGCGGTCTCAGGGTCGTAGTAGCGGAAACAGTTGTAGTGCAGACCCGATTCGGGATCGAAGTACTGTCCGGGAAAGCGGAGGGGCGTGTAGGCGTGCGCGTCCGTGGGCCTCCTCTTCTGTGAACGCGTACAGCCAGCGAATCCCGCCGGACACGGCCGACATCACACCACCGGCGACATCGCCAGCACCGGCGGCATTCGCATCGGCAACGTCGGTAAGCGGAACCAGCAGGGCAGCGCGGCGGAACTCGCCCACCAGACGCCCTGGATCCCCCCGACCTGCACGGTATGCCGATATCTCTGCGGTCAGTCCCACGACGTCGCGTCCCCTCCCCATGATGGACACGCAAAAGAAGTAACAGTAACTCGGCCAGCTCATCGGCCTGATGTCAGGCCGTCGCCGACGCGTGTGGCAGCATCGCGGGCATGATCACGGACGAGGCGAGGGTGACGCTGCTCCGCAGGGCCGCGGTGAACAACGCCGCGTGGTGCGACGCGGTGTGTCGTGCGCACGGGCTGGCGCCGAGGTACGACGGCGAGCAGGTCTGGTTCAGTGCGCGGCGGACTCCACCGATGTATCCCGATGCCGTGACCCTGGAACCGGCCGTGCCGGCGGGGAGCGTGGTCCGGGGCGTCGACACGGCCACCGGCGGCTGTTCGGTGAAGGACAGCTTCGCCGACCTGGACCTGGCCGGGGCGGGCTTCGAGGTGCTGTTCGAGGCGCAGTGGATCCATCGCCCCGCCGGGGCGCCGCTCCCCGAGGCGGACGGGGAAGCGGCCGGGCTGGAGTGGTCCGAGGTCACGGGCGCCGAGGAACTGGCGGCCTGGGAGGCCGGCTTGAACGGCGACGAAAGCGTCGAGGGCGACGGGCTGTTCCGGCCCGCCCTGCTCGGCGAGGGAATCGTCTTCCTGGCCGGTCGGACCGGGGGCAGGATCGTCGCCGGGGCCGTCGCGAGCACCGGCGGTGGCGTGGTCGGTGTGTCCAACCTGTTCGGGGCCGCTTGGGCGGGTGTGCTCGGTGCGGTCTCCGCCCGGTGGCCGGAGCTGGACGTGGTCGGCTACGAGCACGGGGAGGACCTGGAGGCGGCGGTCCGGGGCGGCTTCGCCGCGATCGGTCCGCTCCGGGTCTGGCTTTTTGCTCACTGATCAACTTCGCGGGCGTCGCCCCCGGCGCCCTGCCGCTCGACTCCGTCCGGCGGAGCCTGCGCACGCCTTAGCCCGTTTCCAGGTCCAGCCGTGGCACGTCGGTGCGTTCGATGCCGAAGGCCTGGGCGTACAGCGACAGTTCGGCCTCCAGCGCGCGGATCATGGTGTCGGCCCGCCGGAAGCCGTGGCCCTCGCCGTCGAAGGTCACGTACGCGTGCGGCACCGGCCGGCCGCGCAGGGCGTCGATCAGCCGTTCCGCCTGGGCCGGCGGGCAGACCGGGTCCTGCAGTCCCTGGAGGAGGACGAACGGCGCCGTGATCCCGTCGGCACGGGCCACCGGGGAACGCTCGCGGTTGAGTACGGCCAGGGTCTGCGGCGGCCCGGCCAGGCTCTCGACGTAACGGGATTCCAGGTCGTGGGTCTCCCCGGCGAAGCCCAGCAGGTCCAGCACCGGGTAGAGGATGGCGGCACACGCGTACAGGTCGGTGGCGGCCAGCGAGGCCGCCGCGGTCCAGCCGCCCGCGCTGCCGCCGCGGATGGCGAGCCGGGCGGGGTCGGCGGTGCCCTCGGCGGCCAGCAGGCGGGCGACCGCCGCGCAGTCCTCCACGTCCACCACGCCCCACTGCTCGCGCAGCCGCTCGCGGTAGGCGCGGCCGTAGCCGGTGGAACCGCCGTAGTTCACCTCCACCACGCCGATGCCGCGCGAGGTGAAGTAGGCGATCTGCAGGTCGAGTACGGGCGGGACGTGGTCGGTGGGTCCGCCGTGCGCCCAGACCACGTACGGGGGCAGTTCGTCGGCGGCGGCCCGGCAGGCCGGGTGGTGCGGCGGGTAGACGTACGCGTGGACCTGGCGGTTGTCGGGGCCGGGGAAGGTGCGGCTCTGCGGCTCGGGATAGTAGGCCGGGTCCACCGGGTCCGGGCGCTGCGCGCCGACCGCCCGGGCGTGTCCGGTGGCCGTGTCCAGCTCGACCACCTGGTACGCGCTGCGCGGGCTGGCGGCGACCCCGTAGACCCGGGTGCCGTGCACGGCGAGGGTCGGCTGCCAGGCGGTCCACGGCCCGGCGGCGTCCACCAGGTCGCCGCTCTCCGGGTCGAGGATGCCGAGCACCGAGGAGCCCTGCCCGTGCAGGACGGCGACGAGCCCGGCCCCCGAGCCCGCCGTGTACGGGGTGTCTCCGGGAAGCGGTGCGAGCCAGCGCAGCCCCGGCTTCCACAGCGGGCCGCCGAACTCCTCCTCCCGCGGGCAGAGGTTGATCGCCCAGCCGGTCCGCGGATCCACGCTGTACGGGTTCCACCAGCCGCCGCGGTCGCTGACCGCGAGGAGGTTGCCCTCAGCCGTCCACTCGACCTGGGCGACGGCCTCGTCGGGGCCGCCGAGTACGGTCCGGGCATCGGCGAGCTCCCCGCCGCCGGTGACCTCGGCGACCCGCAGCTCGGTACCGTCCCACGGCATCCGGGGGTGGTCCCACACGAGCCAGGCGGCGCGCCGGCCGTCCGGGGAGAGCCGGGGCCCGGTGGTGAACCGGTACCGGTCGTGCGTCAGTTCCCGCACGGCGCCGCGGTTCCCGGCCGCCGAGCCGTCCAGCGGCACGGCGGCCAGCACCCGGCGCACGTCGGTCGGGGCGGGCCCGGTGAACTCCTCCAGTA
>NZ_JBSGZP010000624.1:0-4296 GCF_053611065.1 Streptomyces sp. NPDC054840 | reverse complement strand
CCATGGTGCGGTCCCTGCGTTGTGGTCCCTGCGCTCCGCAGGTCCGGACGTCCGATTCAGGGCTGCGGCGGGCGACCCTCCCCGGCCGTGGGCGGCTCCTTGCCGATCTGTTCGCCGAGCTTCTGCTGTGCCGTGTCGACGTGGCTCTGGTACTTGTTCCCGGTCCTCGCGTCGAAGGCGTCCCCGGTCTTCTCGACGCCCTGGCGGGCCTGGTCAGGGTGCCCCTTGATGAGGCCCTTGAGCTTGTCAAGCATGGACATGAGCCATCCTCTCCACGGAATGCCGGTCCCCCTCAGCTTCGCCATGAAGTCCGGTGTCCGCACCCCGAGAGCCCGCGGGTCCCCGGCCCGGCCGGGCGGCCGGTCGAGGAACGGACGGTCCGGGACGGCGGGCCCGCCGGTCTTCGCGATGTCCGTGAGGGCCGTCCAACACATCCCGTGGGGGATATCGTCGTGCGGGTAATGGAGCGCGGCAGCCAGGCGAAGTCAGGGTTGCGGTCAACATGGCGGGAGGCCGGCGAGGCGTGGCTAACGCGGCAGAGCACAGCGATGCGGACGGACATGCCGGAGTCATAGGCGATCACGGCAGGCTCGGGGCGGCCCGGCTCCTCCTGTGGGCGCTGGCCGGTGCTCTCGCCGTCAGACAGGCCGCCGCCGTACTGCGGGTGCCACCGGGCGAGTGGCTGAGCGGCTTCCACCTCCCCGGCGGCCTGCCCGGATCGGTGTACGAAACCGGCCAGTTCTCCGGCACCCCCTTCGCCGGTCTGGTCCTCAAGCCGCTGGTCGGCCTCGCCGCCCCGTCGCTGGAGGTCGCCTGGACCTGCGTGACGTTGCTGTGCGTCGCCGCCATCGGGCTCGTCGCCGCCCGCGGCCTGCCCGACCCGGTGCCGCGACGCACCGCGCTGCTCGCCGCACCCGTGCTCACCGCGCTGATGATGGTCTCGCTGCCCGTCCGCGAGGCCGCCTCGCCCGGCCGAACCGCCGTCCTGCCCGTGCTGTTGGTGCTGCTCGCCGTGTTCCGCGTGCCCGGCGACCGGCCAGCCGGGTTCCTCGTCGGCCTCGCCGCCGCGCTCCAGCCCGCGCTGCTGCTGTTCGCCCCGCTGCTGTGGCTGACGGGGCGCCGCCCCACCGCGCGCACCGCCGCCGTGACCTTCGCCGGAGCCACCGCGCTGTCGTGGGCGGCCATGCCGCGCGACTCGTGGACGTACTGGGTGGAGCACCTGGCCGGTACCGGCCTCGGCGGCGCCCCCGAGGGCCTCGCCAACCAGTCCGTGCACGGCGCGCTGCTGCGCCTCGGCCTGACCGGACCCGCCGAGATCCTGCTCTACGGCGCCGTCGCCGCCGCCGTCGTCTGGATCGGCCTGCGCCGCGCGGTCCGTTACGCCCGCGACGGCCAGCTGCTGCTCGCCGTCGCCGTCACCGGCTGCGTGGCCGTCGCCGTGTCCCCGGCCGGCTGGCGCCACCAGCTGCTCTGGGTGCTCCTCGCCGTCGCCGGCAAGGTGGGCAAGCGGGCCGCCGACCGGCCCGTGTGGCCGGTGGCCGTCGTTCTCGCCATGACCCTGCCGAGCACGATGCTGCTGCCCAACCTGGCCGCGCTGGCCCCCGTACGCGACAACGTGCCGCTGCTCACCGCCGTGGCCGCGGCCTGCGCGGTACCGTTCCTGCCGCGCTCGTCGGCGTACTGGCGCGAGCCCGTACCCACCGACTACGGGCAGCCCGCGGCGGCCCGCTGGGCGCGGGTGCCGCTGATGCCGTTCTGGCGGCGCGTGCTGTCCCGCCCGAACCTCCTGCTGGAACTCCTTCTGATACGGGTCGGCTACTCGATCTACTCGCACATCCGGGCTGCCGCGCCCACCAGCCGCAGCCTCGCCGAGAGCAACGGCAGCCAGATCCACGGGATCGAGCGGGTGCTGGGCATCGACATCGAACACGCCGTGAACCACGCCGTGGTGAACAGGCCCTGGCTGGAGGGGTTCTTCAACTTCTACTACACCTCCTTCCACTTCGTCGTCCCGCTGACGATCCTGGCGGTCCTGTACTGGCGGCGCCCCGGCGACTACCGCTGGGCCCGCGCCTCCCTCGGCCTGGCCACCGTCCTCGCCCTCGCCGGTTTCTGGCTCTACCCGCTCGCGCCGCCGCGCCTGATGCCAGGCCTCGGCTTCATCGACACCGTGCACGGGCCGCAGGACCTGGCCAACCCCTCGTACGGGGCGATGACCGCGATCTCCAACCAGTACGCGGCCATGCCCTCGCTGCACTTCGGCTGGTCGCTGTGGTGCGGGATCGTGATCGTGGTGCTGGCTCCCAAGGGCTGGCAGAAGCTGCTGGGGGCGCTGCACCCGCTGATCACCGTGTGCGCGATCGTGGCCACCGCCAACCACTGGGTACTGGACGCCGTGGGCGGGGCCGCGGTCGTGGCCGCCGGCTTCGTACTCGTGTACATGCTGTCCGGGCCGCGAGGCCTGCAGGTGGAGTTCCCGGCGCAGCGCACGACCGGCGGGGAACGGACGACGGCCACCCCGGCCGGGACAGGCGCCGCCGAGCCCGTCGCAGGGGCGCGTTCGTAGCGGCGGACGCCGGCCGGCACGAACCGGCACGGACGGGCGGCGGGCCGGCGGGCCGGTCGCCCCCGCCGTGTCAGCCTTCGCCGCGCCGTCTGCGCAGCAGGGTGCGCAGCGGTCCCGGGCTTTCGTACCCGACCCGGCGGGCGACCGCCGTCAGCGGCAGGTCCGTGGTGCGCAACAGGTGCTCGGCCTGCTCCACCCGCAGGTCCTGCACCAGCCCGACCGGTGTGCGGCCGAGCGTACGGGCGACCGCGCGCTGCAGGGTGCGCTCGCTGACGCCGAGCTCGCGGGCCGCGTCCGCGATCGGCGCCGGTTCCGCGAGCCGGGTCCGCGCCCACTCCTCGAAGGCCGCGACCAGCGGATCGTGTCGGGCCAGCGCACTGGGGATGGTGTACGCCGCCTGCGAGGCCCGGTCGTCGACGACGAGGTAGCGCCGGACCAGATCCGCCAGGGCCGGGCTGCGCGCGCCGACGAGCGACAGGGCCAGGTCGAGGTGGCCGAAGGCGGCGCCCGCCGTCGTGACGCCGTCGGAGCTGACGACCATCCGGGTCTCCTCGACGGCGACCCGGCGGTAGCGGTCCCGGAAGAGCGGGGCAAGCCACCAACTGGTCGTCGCCCGCAGCCCGTCCAGCACTCCGGCCTCGGCCAGCAGGAAGGTACCGGTGCAGGCGGTGGCCAGCGGGGTGCCGCGCTCGCGGGCCTCGGTCAGGATCCGGCGGGCCGGCCGCAAGCCGCCCGACGCCACGGCCTCGACCAGGAGGTCCGGGCGGCGTTCCATCAGCGCGGGCACCACGAGCAGGTCCGCGTCCTCGGCGACGGCGGCCGGTTCGGTGTCGATGCGATGGCCGAGCCCGGTGCGGACCCGGCGCCGCACGCCGACCGTGCGGATGTCGTAGGCGGGCGGTGGGGCGCCGGCCACCTGGCGGCGCAGCGCGTGCGCCGTGTGCAGCACGTCGAGGACGGCGGATATGCCCGAGTCGAAGACCCCGTCGAGGGCCAGGACGGCGACTTTCACTGCTCCACGGTAGCGCTGCCCCGCCGCGGACGGGGTGTCGGAAACCATGCGGAAGCTGCCGGATCCGACACTCGCGGCCGGCCCGGCGCCGCGCCTAGGGTCGTTGCCATGACCACGTATGAGACCAGCGCCGCGCTCCGCAGTCGTACGCACACCTGGCAGCAGCGGCCGGAGATGACCCCTGAGATCCTCGGCATGAGCGGCCTGGAGATCCTGCAGGCGAGCATGAAGGGCGAACTGCCCGGTGCGTCGATGATGAGCACCCTGGGCTTCCGGCTCACCGAGGCCTCGGAGGGGGCCGCCGTCTTCGAGGGGGACCCGGGCGATCACCTGCTCAACCCGATGGGGACGGTGCACGGCGGCTTCCTGGCCACACTGCTCGACTCGGCCCTCGGCTCGGCCGTGATGACCCTGCTTCCGGCGGGCACCAGCTACACCACGGTGCAGCTCGGGGTGCACATGATCCGGCCGGTGCTGGCGGACACGCCCACGCTGCGGTGCGAGGGTACGGCGCTGCATGTGGGGCGGAGCACGGCCACCGCGGAGGCGAGGGTCGTGGGCACGCGCGACGGGAAGCTCTATGCGCATGGCACGACGACCTGTGTGGTCCTGCGGATGGGGTGAGCGGCGGGGTGGTCGCGCCGTGCTTGCGCCGTGCTTGCGCCGTGCTGTGCGGGTGCGGCGGAGGCCGAAGGGGCGCCGGGGGCGTGGATGGCCC
>NZ_JBSGZP010000623.1:0-4302 GCF_053611065.1 Streptomyces sp. NPDC054840 | reverse complement strand
GGATCCGGCGGCGCACCCGGGCGAACAGCCGACCGCACGTCGCCGGGAACGGGGCTCCGCCCCGGCCCCGGAACCGCCGCCCGCCGCCGGGCGGGAGCCCCTGCCGCGGACCGGGCCGGAAGCCGCCCTGCGGACCAGGCTGGAAGCCGCCTGGCTGGGGAGGGCCGTCGGGTGCCTGCTCGGCAAGCCCGTCGAGAAGCTGCCGCTCGCCGGCATCCGGGCCCTCGCCCGCGCCGCGGGCAACTGGCCGCTGGGCGACTGGTTCACCGCCCGCGGCGTCCCGCCGGCGCTGCTGGCCGCGTACCCCTGGAACCGCCGCTCGGCCCCCACCTCCCTCGCCGAGAACATCGACGGCATGCCCGAGGACGACGACCTCAACTACCCCCTCCTCGGGCTGCTCCTGCTCCAGCGGCACGGCAAGGGCTTCACCACCGCCGACGTGGCCCGCCTCTGGCTCGACGAGCTGCCGGCCGGGCGGACCTTCACCGCCGAGCGCATCGCCTACCGCAATCTCCTCCTCGGGCTGGAGCCCCCGGCCACCGCCACCCACCACAACCCCTTCCGCGAGTGGATCGGCGCCCTCATCCGCGCGGACGTCCACGGCTGGACCAACCCCGGCGACCCGGCCACCGCCGCGGCCCAGGCCTACCGGGACGCCGCCCTGACCCACACCGGCAACGGCGTCTACGCCGCCCTCTTCGTCGCGGCCGCCACCGCCACCGCCGCCACCGGCCGGTCGGACGTCCACACCGCGCTCCGGACCGGACTGTCCTTCGTACCGCCCCGCTCGCGCCTCGCCGAGGCCGTCCGGTCCGGGATCCGGGAGGCCGGCCGCGAAGCGGACTTCGACCTCGTCGTCGACCGGCTGCACGCGCGCTACGGGCACTACCACTGGGTCCACGCCGTTCCCAACACCGCGCTGATCGCCGCCGCCCTCACCCACGCCGACGGGGACTTCACCGGCTCCGTCTGCCGCGCCGTGTCCGGCGGCTGGGACACCGACTCCAACGGGGCCACCGCCGGCGCCCTCGCCGGACTGCTCACCGGCTCCCCCGACGGCATCCCGCACCGCTGGACCGCGCCCCTCAAGAACCGCCTGGCCACCACCGTCCCCGGCTTCGACGGCATCGGCTTCGACACCCTCGCCCATCTCACCGCACAGGAGGCAGCACGCTCATGACGGCCATCGCCGTGCTCGGCAGTACGAACATGGACCTCGTCGCCTACGTCCCCAAGGCCCCCCGCCTCGGGGAGACCGTCACCGGTCGGGCCTTCCGCACGGTCCCCGGCGGCAAGGGCGCCAACCAGGCCGTCGCCGCCGCCCGCTCCGGTGGGGAGGTGGTGATGATCGGCGCGGTCGGGGCCGACGAGTTCGGCGTACGGCTGCGCTCCGCGCTGACCGCGGCCCGGGTCGACACGTCGGCCCTGCGCACCGTCGAGGGTGCCAGCGGCACCGCCCACATCACCGTCGACGACGAGGGCGGCAACAGCATCGTCGTCATCCCCGGCGCGAACGCCGCCGTCACCGGCCTGGAGGCGGGGGACGAGGCCCGGATCGCCGCCGCCGGTTCCCTCCTCCTGCAGCTCGAACTGCCCCTGACCGCCGTCCTCGCCGGAGCCCGCGCCGCCCGCGCGCACGGCGTCCGTACGGTCCTCACCCCGGCCCCCGCCCAGCCGCTGCCCGCCGATCTCCTCGCCGCGACCGACCTCCTCGTCCCGAACGAGCACGAGGCGGCCGCCCTCACCGGGCTCACCGACCCCCTTCAGGCCGCCGAGGCCCTGCTGGCCGAGGTGCCCGAGGTGGTGATCACCCTCGGCGCGGCCGGGGTGCTGTACGCCGCCCGCGGCCGGGAACCGCTGACCGTGCCCGCGTTCCGGGTGCGGGCCATGGACACGACCGCCGCCGGGGACACCTTCGTCGGCGCCCTCGCGGTGGCCCTGGGCGAGGGCCGGCCGATGCCCGAGGCCCTGCGCTGGGCCTCGGCGGCGGCCGCGCTCTCCGTGCAGCGACCCGGCGCCCAGGACGCGATGCCGACCCGCGCCGAGACCGACGCCCTCGCCCTCACGGGGCGGAAGGCGGAGTCCGGGCCCGACCGCGCCGGTGGACGCCGGTCCCCCCGTACCGGCGACCACGAGGCCGGAGCCGCCTCGTGAGCCCCGACCCGGCAGCGGCCGCGGCACCCCCGTCGGAGCCGTGCTCCCGTCCACCGGCCGGTCCCCCGCCCCCTGGCCCGGGGGCCGAGCCCGCACCCGCCGGCGCCCGGCCGGGGCACGGGCCGCTGGCGGGGCTGCGTGTGCTCGACCTGGCCACCCTCTTCGCCGGGCCGCTGACCGCCACCCTGCTCGGCGACTTCGGCGCCGAGGTGGTGAAGGTCGAGCACCCCGACCGTCCCGACCCCTCGCGCGGCCACGGCCCCGCCAAGGACGGCATCGGCCTGTGGTGGAAGCTGCTGGGCCGGAACAAGCGGACGATGACCCTCGACCTGTCCACCCCGGGCGGCCGGGACACCCTGCTGCGCCTCGCCGCCACGGCCGACGTGGTCGTCGAGAACTTCCGCCCCGGCACCCTGGAGAAGTGGGGGCTCGGCTGGCCCGAGCTGTCCGCCGCCAACCCGCGCCTGGTCCTGGCGCGCGTGACGGCCTTCGGCCAGCACGGCCCGTACGCCCACCGACCGGGCTTCGGCACGCTCGCCGAGGCGATGAGCGGTTTCGCCGCGATCACCGGGGAGCCGGCCGGGCCGCCGACCCTGCCGCCGTTCGGGCTGGCCGACTCGATCGCCGCGCTGACGTGCGCGTACGCGGTGATGACCGCCCTCGCCGGGCGGGAGCGCACCGGGCGCGGTCAGGTCGTGGACCTGGCGATCGTCGAGCCGATCCTCACCGTGCTCGGCCCGCACCCGCTCTGGTACGACCAGCTCGGCTACGTCCAGCCGCGCACCGGCAACCGCTCCACGAACAACGCCCCCCGCAACACCTACCGCAGTGCCGACGGGCGCTGGCTGGCGGTCTCCGCCTCCGCGCAGTCCATCGCCGAACGGGTCGTGCGGCTGGTCGGCCGGCCCGAGCTGATCGCCGAGCCCTGGTTCGCGACCGGCGTCGGGCGGGCCCGGCACGCGGACGTGCTGGACGAGGCGGTCGGCGGCTGGATCGCCGGGCGCAAGGCCGAGGAGGTGGTCGAGGCGTTCGAGACCGCCGAGGCGGCCGTCGCCCAGGTCTACGACGTCCGGGACGTGATGGCCGACCCGCAGTTCGCGGCCCTCGACACCATCACCGAGGTCCAGGACCCGGAGCTGGGCCCGCTGCGCATGCAGAACGTCCTCTTCCGGCTCTCCGAGACCCCCGGCGGGATCCGCTGGGCGGGCCGTCCGCACGGCGCGGACACCGAGGGGGTACTGGCCGAGCTCGGGCTGACCGACGCCGAGATCACCGCACTGCGGACCGAAGGAGCCCTATGATCCTGACCTGGCTGTACGCGCCCGGTGACCGCCCGGAGGTGGTCGCCAAGGCCCTCGGCTGCGGGGCGGACGCCGTCATCGTCGACCTGGAGGACGCGGTACCGGCCTCGCGGAAGGAGTACGCCCGCGCGGCGACCGCCGAACTGCTCACCGAGGGGCCTGCGCTCCCCGTCCATGTCCGCGTCAACGCCCTGGGCTCCCCGTGGGGCAGCGCCGACCTCACCGCGCTGAGCGGGCTGCACGGCCTGGCGGGGCTGCGCCTGCCCAAGATCAGCGCCCCGGGGCAGATCACGGCCGTCGCAGACCGCACCGGCGGGGTGAGCCTGCACGCCCTGCTCGAATCGGCGATGGGCGTGGAGCGCGCCTACGAGATCGCCCGCGCACACCCCGCCCTGCGCGGGCTCTCCCTCGGGGAGGCGGACCTGCGGGCCGATCTGGCCGTCAGCGCGGAGACGGGCCTGGACTGGTGCCGCTCCCGGGTGGTGGTCGCCGCCCGGGCCGCGGGGCTGGCGCCCCCGGCGCAGTCGGTGTTCCCCGACATCCGGGACCTGGAGTCGCTGGCGGTCTCCTGCGTCCGGGGCCGCTCCCTGGGGTTCCTCGGCCGGGCGGCGATCCACCCGCGCCAGCTCCCGGTGATCGAGCGGGCCTACCTCCCGGCGCCCGAGGAGGTCGACGCCGCCGTGGAGGTGCTGAGCGCGGCCCGGGCCACCCCGGGCGCGCTGGCCCTGCCCGACGGCCGGTTCGTGGATCCGGCGGTCGTGGCGGCCGCGCACCGCACCCTGGCGCTCGCCACGCGCATGGCCGCCCGCTGAACCGCACCTCGGACGCCGGGGGGCCGAGCCGGCTG
>NZ_JBSGZP010000622.1:0-4302 GCF_053611065.1 Streptomyces sp. NPDC054840 | reverse complement strand
TACCCGCTCCATTCGAACGCCGGTACGGCATCCGGATCCCGCGGTGTCCACAGCGCGGTCATCCCCAGGTGCAACAGCACGGCGGTCATGGGCCACGCCAGCAACGCCCCGTGCGCGAGCAACGCCAGCGGCGCGTCGAACGCAACCCCCTCGCCCGCCTTCTTCGCGGCGGCGACCAGGTCCGACGACGGCCCGAGCCACAGCCCGAACCGCCACCCCACCAGCGCCCCGAACACGGACCCGACCGCCAGCCCGATCACCAGCGGCACGCCGCCGGCCCGCCGCCACAGGAAGGTGCCGACGGCGCTGAGCACGCCCAGACCCAGCGCCAGCAGGAAGAAGGTGCCGTCGGAGGCGATCCGCGCCTCGCTCTCGCTGTTGCGCAGGAACACCGCCTCCCCGTTGGAGACGTACTGAACCCGGGGGGCCAGCCATACCCACAGCAGGCCGAGGAGCAGTCCGGCCGCCCCGACGAGCAGGGCGACGACGGCCCCGTCCCGGATGTCCTCCGGGGTGATCGCCCCGGAGGCGGCTCCCGGCTTGTCGGGCTGGAGCGGCGGCGGGTCGAGGGGGGACTGCGGGGTCACGGCTTCGGTCACCCCCACATCGTGCCAGGTGTGCCCGGCGGCGGCGTCGGCGGACCGTGTCAGCGGACGGCCGCCCGGCGGTACGCCCAGGTCGCGACGGTCAGCGAGAGGATCCCGACGGCGCCGCACACGCCCAGGTCGAAGGCGACGGCTGCCCAGTCCGGTTCCGGGGCGAAGGTACGGGCGAACGCCTCGACGCCGTACGTGGACGGCAGCAGGTCCCGGGTCCACACGATCACGTCCGGCATCCGCTCCGGCGGCAGCACCCCGAGCAGCAGCGCCGCCGACATGCCGAGCTGCCCCGCGAGGGTGGCGAACTCCTGCCGCGGTGCCAGCAGTCCCAGCGCCGCGCCGAGCCCGGCCAGCGCGGCCCCCGCCAGTGGTACCACTGCGGCCAGGATCCACAGCCCGCCCATCGGCAGCCCGAACAGCAGGCATCCGAAGACCGCGGTGACCAGGGTCCCCGGCAGGGTGAAGGAGGCGTACGCGGCGGCCGCGCCCAGGACCACCGACGCGGGCGGAACGGGAAGGGTGGCGTAGTGGTCGAGCCCGCCGCCGGCCCGCAGCTGTCCGAAGTACTGGGCGAGCAGGTTCAGGGCGACGAAGGCGACGACGAGCACCGAGGATCCGGCGACGACGGCGCGGGCCTCCGAGCCTCCGTCGACCACGCCCCGCATCAGGATCATGATTCCGACGGACTGGAAGGTGGCGACGAACAGCAGCGGGATCCGGGCCACCCGGGCGCGGGACAGCTGGGCCCGGTAGACGGCGGCCAGGGACGGGAAGAAGCGCGAGCGTGGCGCAAGCGGCGCGGGTTGCGGTGCCTGTGGGCAGGTCGTGGTGGCGCCGGCCGGTGCGGCCCCCGGAGCGGGTGACGGCACGGCGTCGGGCGCGAGTAGGGCCCGGACGGCCCCCGTCGAGCGGTCGCTCACGACTTCACCAGCCCTTTCGTCCTGCCGCCGAGGGCCAGGTACACGTCTTCCAGGCTCGGGGTGGCCAGGGTGAAGTCGTCGAGCGCGGCGAAGGCCGGGCCCCCGGTCACCGAGGCCACCGCCGCCCTCGCCTCGTCCGGTGCCAGCCGCAGCACCCAGCGGCGCCCCGACTCGACGGCCCGGGCGCGCAGCCGGGCGACCTCCGGTACCTCCAGCGGAGCGCCTTCGCGCCACACCAGCTCCAGCCGGACCTCGCCCGAGACGGCGGCCTTCAGGCCGGCCGGGGTGTCGCAGGCGATGACCTTGCCCTGGTCGATGACGGCGACCCGGTCCAGGACGGTCTCGGCCTCGATGACGTTGTGGGTGACGAGCAGGACCGTGGCACCGTGCTGCGCGCGCCGCCGGTCGACGGCGGACCACACGGCCCGCCGGGCGACCGGGTCCATGCCGGTGGTGGGCTCGTCGAGGACCAGTACCGGCCGCTCCCCCACCAGCGCGGTGGCGAAGCAGGCGAGGCGACGCTGGCCGCCGGAGAGTTTCTTCAGGGGCCGTCCGGCGATCGGGGCCAGCCCGAGCTCCTCCAGTACGGCGTCGCGTGCGGCCCGGGCGGCGCGGACGTCGAGCCCGCGCAGCCGCCCGGTGGTCTCGGCGGCCAGCGCCACCGTCAGCTCGTCCAGGGCGGTGGACTCCTGCCCCAGGTAGGCGAGCAGCCGGGAGGCCCGCTCGGGGTGGCGTACGAGGTCGTGGCCGAGCAGGGTCACGGCGCCGGAGTCGGGCCGCATCAGGCCGGTGAGCTGGCGGACCAGTGTGGACTTGCCGGCGCCGTTGGGGCCGAGCAGGCCGAAGATCTCGCCGCGCCGGACGTCGAGGGAGATCCCGTCGTTGGCGCGGATCTCGGGCAGGGCGGGAGCCCCGCGCCGGCCGCGTACGGCGGGATACGTCTTGACGAGGTCACGCACTGCGCAGATGACGTCCGGCGCCGCTCCCGCGGCCGCCGCCGTGCTGGTCCCCGCCTGTGCTGTGCCCGTACTCACGAGGGAGCAGCCTACGGGGTTCCCGGCCCTACTCGGCCGTCGGGGTCAGCGGGTCGGCGAGCTCGCCGGGGGCCGCTCCGGGCGCGGAGGCCGGTACGGCGGCCACGTGTTCGGCGGCGGCGCGGACGTCGATCTCCCGCCAGAACCCGGCCCGGATGGCGTACCGGTCGTGCTCGTCGATCTGGTCGTCCTTGTGCGCGAGCAGTCCGAACCGGGCGGCGTAGCGCAGCAGTTCGCCGTCGATCCGGTGCGGGATCCGCGGGTACATCGTGGCCAGCCTCTGCAGGTGCACGGTCTCCGGGAGCCGTTCCATCCAGCGCCGGGCGAACACCTGTCCCACCTCGAACGGGTCCCCGCCGACGGTGGTGATGTCCTCCTCGCGGTCCGCCCAGCGCTGTTCGGCGCTGGTGAGCTGGGCGAGGGTGGGCAGCGAGGCGGTCTCGGCGGGCTCGCCGAGCGGTCCGGCCCGGTCGATCCAGCCCTTGTCGGAGGACCAGCGCAGGGCGCTGGCGGGGGCGTGGGCGCCGCTCGGCCCGGCCTGCGGGCCGCTCTGCTGGCCGGTGGCGCGCAGGGCGCCGGCCAGGTCCTTGGGCGTGGGTACCGGCTTGCCGCCGGGGGTGGTGGGGGCCGGTACGGGAACCCCGTCGCGCTCCTCCTGCCCGGTGACGGCGGCGCCGTTGCGGGCGGCCTCGGCGAGCGCCGCCTCGGGCAGCGGGGCCGAGAGGATGGCGGCGATGTCGGGGCGGGGTGCGGG
Source organism: Streptomyces sp. NPDC054840 (assembly GCF_053611065.1). Classification (NCBI taxonomy): domain Bacteria; kingdom Bacillati; phylum Actinomycetota; class Actinomycetes; order Kitasatosporales; family Streptomycetaceae; genus Streptomyces; species Streptomyces sp. NPDC054840. Next base: position 995 of record NZ_JBSGZP010000622.1, on the reverse strand, counting down.
CGGCGGGGAACACAGTCCGGTGAGGTCCTTGGCGCGGACGGCCCGGGTGATCCAGGCCCGGTCCAGGACGCGGCGTTCGTCGGCCTCTGCGACGAGGTCCTCGGACTGGTTGTAGTCCCCGTCGGCGGCCTGGACGGCCCACAGGTGGACGGCGACCCCGTGTTCCTTGGCGGACATCAGGCCGGGCAGCAGGTCCCCGTCGCCGGTGACCAGCACCACGTCGGAGCAGGCCCGGTTGCGGGCGAGTTCGGTGAGCTCGGCGTGCATGGCGGCGTCGACGCCCTTCTGCGCCCAGCGGCCGTCGCTGCGGGTCAGGGCGCCGAGGCGGACGGTGACGCGGGGCATGACGCGCAGCCGCCGGTGCTCGGGCTGGGGCACCCGGTCGGGCGCTCCGTCGAACCAGTAGATGCGCAGCAGGGGCTGCTCGGTGTCGGCCTCGGCCCGCTCGCGCAGGCCCTGGATGAGGGCGGCATGGTCGATGGTGATCCGGGAGCGGGAGGGCTCCCCGGCGAGAAGGCTGGCGGCGGCACCCAGCAGGTAGCCGGCGTCCACCAGGACGACGCAGCGGTCCACGCGTTCCACCCTCTTCCCTGGGGGTCCTCTGTGCTTTGCGGCGGTTCCCCGAGTCTGCCCGACCCCAAGGGTGTTGAAGGCCGGAACTCGATCATCGGCGTGGCGGATCTCACGGCCGACGGGGCGGGAGCCATCCGCTACACGCAGCAATGATCCAAAATGCGCAGTTTCTGGCGTTGTGTGAGTGTGAAGGCGGTCCTGGCCCCTAGACCCTCACGGAGGCTCCACCATGGCCAAGAACAAGAACCAGAAGCAGCCCGCCAAGCAGCAGGCCCGGTCGGGACAGGATCCGGCCAAGGGCACGTCGGAGACCGCGACGATGCCTTCGTCGGCTCCGAGCCCGATGGACATGGCGCACAAGCGCAAGGAGAAGAAGTTCGGCCACAACTGACGGCCGTACTCGCATGCGGAAGGGCCCGCCC
>NZ_JBSGZP010000621.1:0-4307 GCF_053611065.1 Streptomyces sp. NPDC054840 | reverse complement strand
TTAGTCACGCCGCCCGCCGTGAGGCCGGACACGCACTGCGCGTTGTCGCCGGTCAGCCCGGCGTAACAGGCCATTCGGACGGAGTCGGGGGCCTCGCCCCAGTGCCGCACACGGGCCCCGGACCGTTTCGCGCCGGACGGTCCGACTCTGGAAGGGGGCGACTGCGAGGGAGGCCCTGGGGACGGCGCTCAGGCCGCCGGTGGAGCCGATGCTGGCTCAGGCTGGGGAGTCGCTGCCTGGCCCGGCTGCGCTGCGTGCGGGGGTGGCGCACGAGCAAAAGCTGGACGGGCCCAGGGCGCTGCTGTTCACCCCGGCTGGGCGGATGCTGGTTCAGACCCGCCGTGGGTCGCTGGTCCAGGAGCGGTGGCCGGACCTGGTGGCGGCCCCGGCGGGGATGGTCACCGCGGCGACTGGCGAAGGCGCGCGGGCCTGGCTTCTCTCGACGAAGTGCCGATCGACCGTCTGCCAGTTCGGTCTGAACACGCCGGTGGATAGCTGCCGCAAGGTACAGCTGGAGGCGGTCAGTCTGGCATTGTCATGGCGTCGTGGCCTGGGCCTTTTCGGGCGGTGGTGCGTCTTTCTGGTGCTGTTCGCGCGGAGTCGGCGGCGGTTCGTCCTGGGCATCGGTCGGCGCCTGGTCCGTGGTGTCGGGGATGAGGCGGGAGATGAGCAGGGGCGCGAGGAAGTGGCCGAGGAGGGTGGCGGTGGTGATGGAGGAGAGGGTGATCGTCCAGGCGACGGGGCCGAGCGGGGTGCAGCCGAAGAATTGGCTGGGGCCGGGGGTTTGGATGATGGCGGCGAGAACGGCTGCGGAGCCGAGTCCGGCGATGAGGACGTTGCGGTCTGTGCCGCCGGCGATCAGGGTCTGAGCCAGCTGGGTACCGACGACGGCTGCCAGGGAGACGGTGGAGGCGCGGCGGCCGCGCCCGGTGAGGCGGGCTGCTGTCCAGGCGAGGCCGGCGCCGGCCGCAGTGATGACGCCGCGGAGCAGCATTTCCTGGGTGAGCGAGACGCCCAGGGAACGGTGGGGGCCTTCGGCGAGAAGGCGCTCGCCGGTTTGTTCTGAGGGTTCGCGTACGGCGATGGCCAGGGAGGGGGCGAGGTCGGTGAGGAGGTTGACCAGCATGATCTGGCGTGCGTTCAGAGGGGTGCTGCCGGTGATTGCGGAGGCGAGAACACTGAACGTGACTTCACCGAGGTTGCCTCCGATGAGGATGGCGAGGGCGGCGCGGACGGATGTCCACATGGCCCGGCCTTCCATGAGGGCGGCGACGATCGTCTCCAGTCGGTCGTCGGTGACGACGAGGTCCGCGGCCGCGGTCGCGGACGGTGTGCCACGGCGGCCGAGGGCGATGCCGACATCGGCGAGGCGGATGGCGGGAGCGTCGTTGGCGCCATCGCCGGTCATCGCGACGACGCGGCCGATGCGCTGGTAGGCCTGGACGATTCTCACTTTGTGGCCGGGGCTGCAGCGGGCGATGACGTCGACGGTGGGCAGCAGTTCGTCCAAGGCGTCGTCGTCCATTGCGTCGATGTCCGGTCCCGTGCAGACCCGGGGTTCGGTGATGTCGCTGATCGTCGAGGCGATGGCATCGGCGGTGGCGGGATGGTCGCCGGTGAGCATGACGGTGTGCACTCCGGCCTCGCGCAGGCGCGCTGTCGCGGGCGCGGCGCTGTCGCGGACGGGGTCGGCGAGGGTCAGGAAGCCGAGGAACGTCAGGTCCCGCACGGTGTCGTCGGTGAGGTCCTCACCCGCCTTCATGGGGCGTTCGGCCACGGCCAGGATCCTTCGCCCCGCTGCCGCGAGTTCCTCGGCCGCTGCGGCGAGCGCACGACGGGCCGCGTCGTCGAGGTCCGCGTCCCCGTCGGGGTGGCGTCGGCGCACGCACCGGTCGACGACGTTCTCCGGGGCTCCCTTCACGCTGAGCAGAGCGCCGCCGCTGGTGCGGCCGGAGGTGGCGTGGTAGGCCCGGGCCGGCTCGAAGGGGAGAGTGTCCGTGCGGCGCCACCGCGCTGCTCCCGTGTGTGTGGTGACCCGCGCGCGGCGGGCACCGTCGACGATCGCCCGGTCGGTCTGGTGTGCCATCGGTTCGGCCTGCCGCGCGGGCGGGCTGGCGCGCAGAGCGGCGGCGAGGATTTCTTTCCCGGAGGGACCGAGCTGGCCGAGGGCGGTCGCGTCCTCGCCGTCGCTGACACCGGTAAGTTCCAGGGTGCCTTCGGTGAGGGTTCCGGTCTTGTCGAAGCAGAGGATGTCGGCGCGGCCGAGTGCCTCGATCGTGCGGGGATTGCGGACCAGGGCGCCGGCGTCGGCCAGACGGCGTGCGGCGGCCAGCTGGGCGGCACTGACCAGGAAGGGCAGACCCTCGGGCACGGAAGCGACGGCCAGGTTGACAGCGGAGGACAGGTTGTCGGTCAGTGGACGGCCGTGGAGGAGCCCGGACAGCGACACGGCGACGGCGGAACCCAGGGCGATGGGCACACTGGCACGGGTCAACGACGAGAGCCTGGTCTCCACACCGGTCTCGGGGGCGCCTTGCCGGGCGGTGGCCAGACTCCGTCCAGCTTCGGTGGCCGACCCGGTCGCCACGACCACCGCCGTGGCCCGTCCGGCGGAGACGGTGGTGCCCTCGTAGAGCATCGAGCGGCGTTCGGTGATGTGCGAGGCGACCACGGGGGCCGGATCCTTGCTGACGGCGAGCGACTCGCCGGTGAGGGAGGATTCGTCGACCTCGAGACCTTCGGCTTCCAGAAGGCGGCAGTCGGCGGGCACCACGTCTTCGGGTCCCACCGAAATGACATCGCCGGGAACCAGGTCAGCGGAGGTGACCAGACGCTCCCGGTCCTCGCGTCGCACACGGGCACCGATGGCCGACTCTGCGAAAAGCTCGGCCAGGGCACGGTCGGTGCGTACGCGCTGGAAGCCGCCGACCAGAGCGGAAACGGCGGTGATGACCGCGACGAGCACGGCGTCCGTCCGAGACCCCACCGCCGCGGACAGCGCGGCGCCGGCCGCGAGGATGGGCGTGAGCGGATTCGACAGCTCCTCCACGAAAGCGTGGGGCAGGGTCAGCTTCGCCGGTTCGCCGGCGTGCATCCCGCAGCCGCGGGCGGTCGCTTCCTGCCGGGTGAGGCCCTCCTTACGGCTGCGCAGCCGCTCCAGTACGCGGTCGGTGGGCATGAGGTGCCAGGGAATGCTGGTCACCGGCGGGGTCAGCGGGCGGCTCATCAGCTGCCGGGCCCGCCAGGCGCCCATACAGAACGCGACCGCACCGGCAGTGTTGCTCACCGCCATCACCCGGGCGGTCGCTCGCCGGGCAGGACCCTGAAACGCGGCCACCGAAGCGATCCCGCTCCCGCCGGCGGCCAGGTGGTGGCTGTCGCGGTCCACCACCGCAGCGACCCCGGCGGCGTCGACGATCAAGCCCGCTGCCTCAAGATCTGTACCGACCAGGATGTGAGCACCCCACGGCGTGTACTCACCTTCACCATGTGCGCCGATCGCGCAGTCGGCCGCGGCCAGGGCCGCACGGTTCCCGGAGATCAGCAGTACGACAGCGCCTTCGGCCTGGAGAGCCCGCACCGAGGCGAGGAGGCCATCTCCTGCCGGAACCACGGCATCGGCAAACGCTGGCCCGTCGCCTTCACGGTCGGAGGCCACCACGACCCGCGCCCCGGATCGTCGTGCCGCTGCGGCCACGGCCTCGGCCCCGGGAGCCGACTGGGTCCCCAGCCCTGCAACCGCCCGCAGACGCCGGCCCCGGGCAAGACCGAGGACCCTCTCGCTGCCGCGTCGCCGTAGCCGATTCGCCGCCTTGCGGCCCTTCCGGCCTTCGAGGTCCAGGCCGTCCAGCGGCCCCAGCACCCAGTCGCCATCCTGACGGACAGCCAGCGGCGCATCGGAGTCGAACAGCGCGAACAACCGCTCCGATGCCTCCTCGGGATCCGCATCCCCGACAAGCTCCAGATCCATCGGCTCGAACCGGCTGCCGCGCAGGGCACCGTCCTCCAGCACGATGGTGTCCACCTGACCCAGACGCCGCAGGACCGTCCGGTCCATCGTCACCACCCCGCGCAGCGCCAGATACCGGCCCAAAGCCGTGGCAAAGCCTTCCCTCCCGGCGCCGGGGGCCTTGGGCACGGCGGCCACGGCTACGGCGACCGCCTTGCGCACACCGGCTACACCGGCAAACGGCAGCGTGAGGAGACCGGCGGCGATACCCGCCGCCATCGACCGCTCCGCGTACCGGTCCGCGCCGTCCTGCGGCGGGCGGCCGGGCCGGCCGCCCGCCGCAGCATCGGCTGCGGCC
>NZ_JBSGZP010000620.1:0-4314 GCF_053611065.1 Streptomyces sp. NPDC054840 | reverse complement strand
CGGCTCGTACTGGACGTACTTGCGCGGTCCGACAACGCGGCGAGGTGCCGTGCCGGGCGTCGTGACCCGGTGAACCTTTCCGGTCACAGCACTAGACCTTCACGTCGTCGCGCGTGCAGACCTCTTCGGCCGCGAGCGCCGCTCTGGCCCGGCGCCGGGCGAGGGGGGCGGACAGGGCCGTCATCGCCATGAAGACGGCGATCGCGAGCAGCACGATCGTCGCGCCCGAGGGCACGTCCATGTAGTAGGTGGCCGCCGTGCCGGTCAGCGAGACGGTCAGGCTGATGGCCATGGCCAGGCCCAGTGTGGTGGCGAAGCTGCGGGTGAGCCGCTGGGCCGCCGCGACCGGGATCACCAGCATCGCGCTGACCAGCAGCAGGCCGACGATGCGCATGGCGACGGTGACGGTGACCGCCGCGGTGACCGCGATCAGCAGGTTCAGCGTGCGCACGGGCAGGCCGGTGACACGGGCGAACTCCTCGTCCTGGCAGACGGCGAAGAGCTGGCGGCGCAGGCCGATGGCGACGGCGAGGACGAACGCGGCGAGGACCGCCATCGCGGCGACGTCCTCGGTGGCGACCGTGGTGATCGAGCCGAACATGGAGCCCAGGAGACTGGCCGTCTGACCACCCCCGAGGTTGATGATCATGACGCCGCCGGCGAGGCCGCCGTAGAAGAGCATGGCGAGGGCGACGTCCCCACTGGTCCTGCCGCGGGCGCGGATCAGCTCCATGCCGACGGCGCCCAGGACGGAGACGAGGGTGGCCATCCAGACCGGGCTGGTGTGGAGCACGAGCCCGAGGGCGACGCCGGTCATGGCGACGTGGCCGAGACCGTCGCCCATGAGCGCCTGGCGGCGCTGGACGAGGTACGTGCCGATGGCGGGGGCCGTGATGCCGACCAGGGCGGCCGCGATCAGCGCGCGCTGCATGAAGGCGTAGTCGAGGATGTCCATCAGCTCAGCAGTCCCGTCCGCAGGGGCTCGGCGTCGTGCGCCGCGTGGGGGTGTACGTGGTCGTGGCCGGGCAGGGCGTGCTGTCCCACGGCCTCGGGCGGCGGACCGTCGTGGACCACGCACCCGTCGCGCAGGACGACTGCCCGGTCGATGAGAGGCTCCAGCGGGCCCAGCTCGTGCAGGACGAGCAGCACGGTGACACCGGCGGCCACCTGCTCGCGCAGGGCGCTCGCGAGGACCTCCTGGTTGGCCAGGTCCACGCCCGCCATCGGCTCGTCCATGATCAGGAGTTCGGGTTCCACGGAGAGGGCCCGGGCGATGAGGACGCGCTGGTGCTGGCCGCCGGAGAGGGCGTCGACCGAGACGTCGGCGTGCGACTCCATGTCGACGAGGGCCAGGGCGCGCTGGACGGCGGCCCTGTCGGCCTTGCGCAGGAGGCCGAAGCGGGAGCGGGCCAGCCGCCCGGAGGAGACGACCTCGCGGACGGTGGCGGGGACCCCGCCCGCGGCGGTGGTGCGCTGCGGGACGTATCCGATGCGCGCCCAGTCCCGGAAGCGCTTGAATTCCGTCCCGAAGAGGGACAGCTCGCCCGCGGTGAGGGGGACTTGGCCGACCACGGCGCGGACGGCCGTGGACTTGCCGGAGCCGTTGGCCCCGAGCAGGGCGACGACCTCACCGCGGCGGACGGTGAGGTCGATCCCGCGCAGCACGGGGCGCGAGCCGAGCGAGGCCGCGGCGCCGCGCAGGGATATGACGGGCCGGTCGTCGGCCTGTCGGGGCGTGGACTCCATGACTCGCGCCTCCGTTGCTGCTTCTGCCATCACTTGCTACCGAGGGCCTTCTGGAGGTTCTGCAGGTTGGACCGCATCACCGCGAAGTAGTCAGCGCCCTGGGACTCGTCGGTGATTCCCTCGAGCGGGTCCAGGACGTCGGTCTTCAGACCGGTGTCCGCCGCGAGGGTCTTGGCCGTCTTGTCGCCGGCCAGGGTCTCGAAGAACACCGTGGTGGCATTCTCCTTCTTCGCGATCTCCTGGATCTCCTTGACGCGGGCGGGGCTCGGCTCCGACTCGGGGTCGAGGCCGGCGATGCCCTCCTGGTCCAGGCCGTAGCGCTCGGCGAGGTAGCCGAAGGCGGAGTGGGTGGTGATGAAGGTCTTGGTGGCCGTGTTCTTCAGGCCGTCCTTGAACTCGGTGTCGAGTCCGGTCAGCTTCCCGACCAGCTCGTCGGTGTTCTTCTTGAAGTCGGCGGCGTGGGCGGGGTCGGCCTTCTCCAGGGCCGCGCCGACGCCCTTGGCGACCTCCGCGTACTTGGCGGGATCGAGCCAGACGTGCGGGTCCGCGCCGGCCTCGCCTCCGTGGGCGTCGTGGTGGCCCTCCTCGCCCTCGGCCCCGGCCGCGCCCTCGTGGTCGTGGCCGGAAGCGTGGGCCTCCAGCTCGGTGAGGGCGCCGGCGTCGACGACGTTCTTCGCGCCGGACTGGGCGACGGCCTTGTCGACGGCGGGCTGCAGGGTCTTGAGGTAGAGGACCACGTCGGCCTCGCCCAGCTGGGCGGTCTGCTTGGGCGTGATCTCCAGGTCGTGCGGTTCCACACCCGGCTTGGTGAGGGTGGTGACCTTCACGTGGTCCTTGCCGATCTGCTCGGCCAGGAACTGCATCGGGTAGAACGACGCCGTCACGTCGAGCTTGCCGTCCGCGCTGCCGCTCGCGGAGGCTCCGGAGCAGGCGCTGAGGGCGGTGGCGCCGAGGGCGACGGCTCCGGCGAGGGCGGCGGTGGGTATGAGGCGGCGTACGTTCATGACATCCATTTTCATCAAAGATGGAAACGGTTGTCAAAAACGCAGGTGGGAGGCCTGGGTGGGCGGGCCTGCAAGGGGAACCGATTTGAAAGCGGGGGTGCGGGCGCCGGTAATCTAAAGGCTTCGCCGTTCGTCCTCGTAATGAAGAGAGCACCGTGGCCGCCGACAAGATCGACACCATCGTCAGCCTGAGCAAGCGCCGTGGCTTCGTTTTCCCGTGCAGTGAGATCTACGGCGGCTCCAAGGCCGCCTGGGACTACGGCCCGCTCGGTGTCGAGCTCAAGGAGAACATCAAGCGCCAGTGGTGGAAGGCGATGGTCACCGGGCGTGAGGACATCGTCGGTATCGACTCCTCCGTGATCCTGGCCCCCGAGGTGTGGGTGGCCTCCGGCCACGTCGCCACTTTCTCGGACCCGCTGACCGAGTGCACCTCCTGCCACAAGCGCCACCGCGCGGACCACCTTGAAGAGGCGTACGAGGCCAAGCACGGCCGCGTGCCCGCCAATGGTCTCGCCGACATCAACTGCCCCAACTGTGGCGTGAAGGGCCAGTTCACCGAGCCCAAGCAGTTCTCCGGCATGCTGGAGACCCACCTTGGCCCGACCCAGGACACCGGCTCGAAGGCCTACCTGCGCCCCGAGACCGCCCAGGGCATCTTCACCAACTTCGAGAAGGTGCTGACCTCTTCGCGCAAGAAGCCGCCGTTCGGCATCGCGCAGATGGGCAAGTCCTTCCGGAACGAGATCACTCCGGGCAACTTCATCTTCCGCACGCGCGAGTTCGAGCAGATGGAGATGGAGTTCTTCGTCAAGCCGGGCGAGGACGAGCAGTGGCAGGAGTACTGGATGCAGGAGCGGTGGAACTGGTACCGCGACCTCGGCATCCGCGAGGAGAACATCCGCTGGTACGACCACCCGAAGGAGAAGCTGTCCCACTACTCGAAGCGCACCGCCGACATCGAGTACCGCTTCAACTTCGGTGGCAACGAGTTCTCCGAGCTGGAGGGTGTGGCCAACCGCACCGACTTCGACCTCAAGGCCCACTCGGCCGCCTCGGGCGGGAACCTGACGTACCACGACCAGGAGTCGGGTGAGCGCTACTTCCCGTACGTCATCGAGCCGGCCGCCGGCGTGAACCGCGCGATGCTCGCCTTCATGCTCGACGCGTACGTCGAGGACGAGGCCCCGAACGCCAAGGGCGTCATGGAGAAGCGCACCGTGATGCGCCTCGACCCGCGCCTGGCCCCGATCAAGGTCGCCGTCCTGCCGCTGTCCCGCAACGCGCAGCTGTCGCCGAAGGCCAAGGGCCTCGCCGCCGACCTGCGCAAGTTCTGGAACATCGAGTTCGACGACGCGGGCGCCATCGGCCGCCGCTACCGCCGCCAGGACGAGATCGGTACGCCGTTCTGCGTCACCGTCGACTTCGACACCCTGGACGACAACGCGGTGACCGTGCGCGAGCGCGACACGATGAAGCAGGAGCGCGTCTCCCTGGACCAGATCCAGACCTACCTCGGCAGCCGTCTGCTCGGCTGCTAGGTCCTGCCGTATGAAGACCGGTGGCC
>NZ_JBSGZP010000619.1:0-4344 GCF_053611065.1 Streptomyces sp. NPDC054840 | reverse complement strand
GTCCTCGGCCGAGGGCAGGCCGGCGGTGCCCGGCACGGGGAGGAAGCCGATCTCACCCGCCCCGCCGGAGGCGCCGCGGCGCAGCCGGCCGTCCAGGACCACGGCCGCGCCCACGCCCGCTCCGAGCCACAGCAGGACGAAGGAGTCCAGGTCGCGGGCCACGCCCAGGCGCTGCTCGGCGAGGGCGGCCAGGTTGGTCTCGTTCTCGACCATGACCACGGCGGGCAGGCTCCGCTGCAGGACGGCGACCAAGTCCCGGTGCCAGGGCGGGAGGCCGCTGGTGTCGCGGAGTTCCCCGGTGGCCGGGGCGACCAGGCCCGGGGCGCCTATGACGACGGTGTGCAGTTCGGCCGCGCCGGCTTCGCGCGCGGTGCGCAGCAGGGCGGCCACCGCGTCCTCGGGGGCACCGACGGGCAGGGCGGCTTGGGCGAGGGGTCGGCCGAGGAGGTCGGTGACGACGGCGGTGACCCGGTCGGTGCGCACGTCGAGGGCGGCCAGGTGGGCGCGGTCGGCGACGATCCCGTACAGCTTGGCGTTGGGGCCGCGGCGCTGTTCGCCGGATTCGCCGGCGACTTCGATGAGTCCGGCTTCGGTGAGCCGGTCGACGAGGTCGGCGACCGAGGGGCGGGAGAGGCCGGTCATGGTCTTGAGCTGGGTGGCCGTCAGGGGCCCGGATTCCTGGAGGAGTTGCAGGGCGAGGCGGTCGTTGATGGCCCGGGCCGTGCTGGGCGAGGCGGGGGCCGGTACCGGGGTGCGGGTGGGGGCAGGAGTCACGGCGCCCATCCTAGGGAGTCGGGCCCGTTAACTATCAGGCAGGGTCCCTGATAGTTTAATCCTCATGACCGGGGACACCGACCTCAGCCCGGCGCGCCTGCGCCATGCCCGCTACGCCATCGCCGCCGTCTTCTGCACCCACGGTGCCGTCACCGGCTCCTTCGCCACCCGTATCCCCTGGATCCAGGAGCATGCCCAGCTCAGCGCGGGCACCCTGGGGCTGGCCCTCGCCGCGCCCGCCGTGGGCGCGGCCCTGGCGATGCCGCTGGCGGGACGGATCAACCACTGGCTCGGCGCCCGCGCGGCGCTGCGGGCGCTGCTCTCGCTCTGGACCCTCTCACTGATCCTGCCGAGCCTCGCCCCGAACCTGCCCACCCTCTGCTTCGTGCTCTTCGTCTACGGCGCCACCGCCGGCATGTCGGACGTGGCGATGAACGCGCTGGGCGTGGAGACGGAGAACCGGCTGGGCCGCTCGATCATGTCCTCGCTGCACGGCATGTGGAGCGTGGGCGCCCTGCTCGGCTCGGCCGCGGGTACCGTCGCCGCGCACACCGGGGCCGACGCCCGGCTGCACCACTTGGTCGGCGGACTGGTCCTCACGGCGGGCGGGCTGTTCGCCGTACAAGGGGTACTGGACCTGAGGGCCGACCAGGAGGCGCAGGCTCCCCCGCACTTCGCGCTGCCGCCGAAGTCGGCGCTGCTGATCGGGGCCGTCGGGTTCTGCGCGGTCTTCGCCGAGGGCGCGAGCCTGGACTGGTCGGCGGTCTACCTGCGGGACGTCCTGCACACGGACGCCGGTCTGGCGGCGGCCTCCACCACCGCCTTCGCGCTGACGATGGCCGTGGCCCGGCTGGTCGGGGACCGGGTGGTGGACCGGTTCGGGGCGGTGCACACGGTCCGGGCGGGTGGGGTGGTGGCCACCCTGGGCGGTCTGCTCGTGGTCGGGGTACGGCATCCGGCGGGTGCGCTGGCCGGGTTCGGGTTGATCGGGCTGGGTATCGCGGTGGTGGTCCCGCTGGCCTTCGCGGCGGCGGGGCGCAGCGGTCCGGCCCCGGCTCAGGCCATCGCCGGTGTCGCGACGATCACGTACACCTCGGGGCTGATCGCGCCGTCGGCGATCGGCGCGGTGGCGGACGCGACCTCGCTGGTGGTGTCCTTCGGGCTGGTCACCCTGCTGGCGTTCGCGCTGATCGCGGGTGCCGCGGTACTGCGCCCGGAGGCGCCGGTGGGGCAGGCTGGGGGTGGTCTCGGCGGGGCGACGGCGAAGTCCGGTTCCAGCGACCTCGATGAACCCGCCCAAACCCGGCCGTAATATGTCGTCGGCCGCAGCGGCACGTACCCCGTGCGCTGCGGCCTCGACGTGTGAGCGGCCGGAGCGGCGGCCGTCCGGAGAAGAGGAGTGGACCATGGGCCTCGGCGTGGGCTGGACCCTGCACGGAGACGGGCGGACTCCCGCCCCCGGCGCGGTGGTCCGCCCGGAGGAGCGGCTGTCGTGGCCGCGGACCGCCGGGCTGGGCGCGCAGCACGTCGTGGCGATGTTCGGTGCGAGTTTCGTCGCTCCGGTCCTGATGGGTCTGGACCCCAACCTGGCCATCATGATGTCTGGCGTCGCGACGGTGATCTTCCTCCTCGCGACGCGCGGGCGGGTCCCGTCGTACCTGGGCTGCTCCCTTTCCTTCGTCGGCGTCGCGGCGGCCATCCGGGCCTCCGGCGGGGACAGTGCGGTGGTCACGGGCGCCGTCTTCGTCGTGGGCGTGGCGCTGTTCCTGGCAGGCCTGGTGGTCCAGCGCTTCGGGGCCCGCGTCATCCACACGGCGATGCCTCCCGTCGTGACGGGCGCGGTGGTGATGCTGATCGGCTTCAACCTGGCGCCGGTGACGGCGAGTACGTACTGGCCGCAGGACCAGTGGACGGCGCTGCTGACGATGCTGTTCACGGGGGCGGCCGTGGTCTGCCTGCGCGGTTTCTGGTCGCGCATCGCGATCTTCCTCGGTCTGCTCTTCGGGTATGCGATCTCCTGGATCTTCGACCTCGTCTTCGGGAAGATCGACTCCCCCATGGGCGGCGCCGAGTCCGTGGAGCACTGGCGCCTGGACCTCTCGGGGGTCTCCAAGGCCGACTGGATCGGGCTTCCGTCGTTCCACGCACCCGCCTTCGAGTGGTCGGCGATCCTGATCGCCCTGCCGGTGGTGATCGCGCTGATCGCGGAGAACGCCGGGCACATCAAGGCCGTCGGCGAGATGACCGGCGACCCGCTCGACGACGAGCTGGGTACGGCGATCGCTGCGGACGGCGCCGCGTCCATGCTGTCCACGGCGGTCGGCGGCCCGCCGAACACCACGTACTCCGAGAACATCGGTGTCATGGCGGCCACCCGGGTCTACTCCACGGCGGCCTACTGGGCGGCCGCGGGCTTCGCGCTGCTCTTCGGGCTGTGCCCCAAGTTCGGCGCGGTCGTCGCCGCGATCCCCGGCGGGGTGCTCGGCGGCATCACGGTCATCCTCTACGGGATGATCGGCCTGCTCGGCGCCCAGATCTGGATCAACGGCGGGGTGGACCTGCGGAATCCGCTGAACCTGGTGCCGGCCGCGGCGGGCATCATCATCGGCATCGGCGGCGTGAAGCTGCAGATCACCGACACCTTCGAGCTGGGCGGCATCGCGCTGGGCACGATCGTGGTGATCACCGGCTATCACGCGCTGCGCTTCCTCGCCCCCGCCCACCTCAAGCAGGAGCCCCTGCTCGACGCGGGCACGTCCGGCTACGACGACCTCGGGGGCGGCCAGGACAAGCCCCGTTGACGGGGTTTCGCCCGAACCGGGGAAGCGTACGGCCAAGTGCCCCGGATCCGCGTCGGCGCCTGCGACTCTGCCCCCATGGAAGCGGTGCTGGCGCGGATGCGCGCCCTGGAGGAGCGGCTCCCGCCGCAGGACGGTGTCGCCGTCTTCAACCGGGTCTACCTGACCGTGACGGAGACCCTGCACCGGCGGATCGAGTACGGCGGGTTCCCGGCACCCCGGCGGGCGGAGACGCTCAGCGTGCGGTTCGCGGAGCGGTACCTGACGGCGGTCGAGGCGGAGCGGGCCCCGGCCTGCTGGCGCCCCCTGCTGCAGTACCGCCGCCACCCCGGGATCCGTCCGCTCCAGCACGCGCTGGCCGGGATCAACGCGCACATCGGCCATGACCTGGCGCTGGCGGTGGTGGCCACGTGCGGTGAGCTCGACTGCGAGCCGCGGGCTCTGGAGGCGGACTTCGACCGGGTCGGTGACACGCTGGTCTCCCTGGAGGAGCACATCCGGGAGGACCTGATGCCGGGCCCGGACCTGCTGGAGATCGCCGACCCGCTGACCCACCTCGTCGGCTCGTGGAGCCTGGAGCGCGCCCGCGCCGGGGCCTGGTCCGCGGCCCGCCTGCTGTGGACGCTGCGCCGGGCGCCGGAACTGGCCGAGGAGTTCACCGACTCCCTCGACGCGGGCGTGGGCCTGGTCGGCCGCTGCCTGCTGACCCCGCGGGGCTGAAGCACCGCCGCCCCGGAGCCTCGCCGGCCGCCGGACGGCTTCACCGTATGAC
>NZ_JBSGZP010000618.1:1474-4348 GCF_053611065.1 Streptomyces sp. NPDC054840 | reverse complement strand
CCCCCGCCGTGCGGCCGCGGGCCGACCGGCCCCCCGGTCCCGCGGGAAACGACCGGTGGCGACCGTGAACGGCCACCCTGCCGCCCTGACCGCCTGATGGGCGGCTGAGGGCTGTCCCGTCCTCCCCGGTGGATCGGCGCACGGCGTCGGACGCGATGCATCGCACGGCGCAGGCGCGCCTGCCCACCCGTCGCGTCGGGCGGTCCGACGAGGCAGCGAGGTCACGTAGCTGTCTCGTGCACCCGCGGAGGAGGACGGGACGGCCCTCAGCCCAGCGCGATGGCCCGCAGCGCCGCCAGATGCCGCCGGTAGACCGCCCGGCCCTCGGCGGTCAGCGAGAGCCAGGTCCGCGGACGCCGCCCGACCCGGCCCTTGCGGACCTCCACCCAGCCCGCCTCCTCCAGCGCCGCGACCTGCTTGGACAGCACCGAGTCCGAGACCTCGACCAGGTCCCGTACGAAACCGAACTCGGCCTTGTCCAGCGGAGCCAGGGCCGCCACCACCGACAGCCGTACGGGAGCGTTGAGCAGCGGCGCGAGATCGTGGCGCGGATGCCGCTTCGCGTCCGCCCCGCCGGCCACGCTCGGCTCGTCCGTCATACCGCACCCCGCGTCTCGGTCCACGCGCCGACGGCCGGCGGCAGCGCAGACGCCAGCGCGGCCACCGCCGCGAACGGCACGCCGTGGCCGAACACCGAGGTGCCGAGCGTGATCGTCAGGGTGAACACCATCGCCCAGGAACCCACCGCGACCCCGTGCTTCACACCGAACCCCCGCCGCACCACGCGCTGCCGCGCCGCGTACACGCTCAGCCCGGTCACCAACAGCGCGTTGGTCAGCCCGAACACCACCGCCGAGACGGGACCGTGCCACAGCACGGCCATCGGCACCAGCACCAGCTGCCCGGCCGCGAACACCCACAGGTAGCGCGCGTACCAGCCACTGCGCCGCCGCGCCGCCTCCTCCAGACCGGCCGCCCGGCCCAACGCCCCGACCGCCTTCGCCGTCTCCTCCACGGTTCCCCCCTCGCTCACACACGGATGACCGTCCTCAGGCGATTTCCACTATGGCGAATACTTTCCAATCCGGCAAGTAAAAAGGGGTCGTCTCACAGGCCGACTGCCCGAGGAACCGACGGCCGCCGCCACGTATTCTCGGGAACCATGAACATCAGCGACATCGACAACGGCACCGGCACGGGCGCGGCCGACGACGCCGCAGGCATCGACGAGAGCGTCACCGCCGAACTCGCCCGCCTGCGCGACAGCATCGACAACATCGACGCCGCCGTCGTCCACATGCTCGCCGAACGCTTCAAGTGCACCCAGCAGGTCGGCCACCTCAAGGCCAGGCACCAGCTGCCCCCCGCCGACCCGAGCCGCGAAGCCAGCCAGATCGCCCGCCTGCGCCAGCTCGCCGAGAACGCCAAACTCGACCCCGCCTTCGCCGAGAAGCTCCTCAACTTCATCATCGCCGAGGTCATCCGCCACCACGAGACGATCGCGGCGGGCGAAGAGTAAAGGACCGGGGTCCGGCCGCCCACTGGGGCAGCATGGGCCCCATGTCCGCACTGACGCGCAACGAAGCGCAGCTCCGAGCCCAGCTCCTCGACGTCCAGCACTACGCCGTCACCCTCGACCTCACCGGCGACGACGAAACCTTCGACTCCACCACCGTCGTCCGGTTCACGGCCCGCACCGCCGCCGACACCTTCATCGAGCTGAAGCCCGTCGAGCTGCGCTCCGCCACCCTCGACGGCAACCCCCTCGACCCGGCATCCCTCGCCGACGACCGCCTCCCCCTCACCGGCCTCACCGAGGGCCCCCACGAGCTGCACCTCGACACCCGCATGCGCTACTCCCGCACCGGCGAGGGCCTGCACCGCTTCACCGACCCCGCCGACGGCCAGACGTACGTCTACAGCCAGATGTTCCTGGACGACGTCCAGCGGGTCTTCCCGGCCTTCGACCAGCCCGACCTCAAGGCCGTCTTCGAATTCACCGTCACCGCCCCGCCCCACTGGACCGTCCTCGCCAACGGCATCACCACCCGCACCGCCGCCGCCCCCGACGGCAGCGGCGCAGCCATCTGGCAGTCCGCACCCACCCCCCTCATCTCCACCTACCTCGCCGCCGTCGCCGCCGGCCCCTGGCACAGCATCCGCACCGAACACGCCGGACTGACCTTCGGCATCCACTGCCGCCAGTCCCTCGCACCCCACATGGACGTCGACGCCGAGGAAATCCTCTCCGTCACCAAGGCCTGCTTCGACCGGTACCAGGAGAAGTTCACCGAGCCCTACCCCTTCGACTCCTACGACCAGGCCTTCGTACCCGAGTTCAACGCCGGCGCCATGGAGAACCCCGGACTCGTCACCTTCCGCGACGAGTTCATCTTCCGCTCCGCCGTCACCGACACCGAACGCCAGTCCCGCGCCATGGTCATCGCCCACGAGATGGCCCACATGTGGTTCGGCGACCTCGTCACCCTCGCCTGGTTCGACGACATCTGGCTCAACGAATCCTTCGCCGAATACATGGGCTACCAGACCCTCACCGAAGCGACCCGCTTCACCGACACCTGGACCGACTTCGGCGTCACCCGCAAGCCCTGGGGCTACGACGCCGACCAGCGCCCCTCCACCCACCCCGTCGCCCCCGCCCCCGAGGACGTCCCCGACACCGCCTCCGCCCTCCTCAACTTCGACGGAATCTCCTACGCCAAGGGAGCCTCGGCCCTGCGCCAACTCGTCGCCTGGCTCGGCGAGAAGGACTTCCTGGCCGGCATCAACACCCACTTCTCCCGCCACAAGTTCGCCAACGCCTCCCTCGCCGACTTCATCGACTCCCTCGCCGCCCACACCGAACGCGACGTC
>NZ_JBSGZP010000618.1:0-1464 GCF_053611065.1 Streptomyces sp. NPDC054840 | reverse complement strand
GCCGACATCTGGTTGCGCACCACCGGCATCGACACCCTCACCCCACGCGTCGAGGAATCCGAGGGCCACCCCGACACCGCCGCCGGCTGGACCCTCTCCGTCGACCGCCACGGCAGCCGCCCCCACCACATCGCCGTCGGCGTCTACGACCGCGACCCCGTCGACGACCGCTTCCTCGAACTGCGCGAGCTCCTCGACCTCGACATCCCCTCCGACGAGATCATCTCGGCCACCGGAGCCCGCCCGGCCCTCCTCGTCCTCAACGACGTCGACCTCACCTACGCCAAGGTCCGGCTCGACGAGACCTCCGTCGCAACGGTCCTGAGCAACCTCTCCGGCATCCCCGACGCCCTCACCCGCGCCGTCGTCTGGAACGCCCTGCGCGACATGGTCCGCGACGGCGAACTCGCCCCCCACGACTACCTGGCCACCGCCTCGGCGCACCTGCCCGAGGAGGACGACCTGGCCATCGTCCAAGGCGTCCTCGCCTTCGCCCGCACCCAGGTCACCGTCCGCTACCTCGCCCCCGAACAACAGACCGCCGCGCTCGCCACCCTCACCACCATCGCCCGCGACCTGCTCCGGCGCACCGAGGACGGCTCCGAGCCCGGCATGCGGCTGACCGCCGTACGCACCCTCGTCGACAGCGCCACCCAGCCCGACACCATCGCGGCCTGGCTCACCGACGACACCGTCCCCGGCGGCCCCGCACTCGACCCCGAACTGCGCTGGCGCATCCTCGGCCGCCTCGCCGTCCTCGGCGCCGTCGGGGAGTCGGAGATCGACGCCGCTCTCGCCGCCGACACCAGCGCCACCGGTCAGGAAGGCGCCGCCCGCTGCCGCGCCGCCCTCCCCACCCCCGAGGCCAAGGCCGCCGCCTGGGACCGCCTCTTCCACGACGACAGCCTGTCCAACTACCTCTTCAGCGCCACCGCCCAGGGCTTCTGGCAGCCCGAACAGACCGAACTGCTCACGCCGTACGTCACCCGCTACTACCCGGAGGTCGTCGCCCTCGGCGCCCGCCGCGGCCCGGCCATCGGCGAAGCCGCCGGCCGCTGGGCGTTCCCCGCGTACGCCATCGACGACTCCAACCTCAGGGCCGGCCACACCTGCCTCAAGAACCCGGACATCCTCCCCCTCCTGCGCCGCAAACTGGTCGACCAACTCGACGACCTCGCCCGCGCCCTCAAGGTCCGGTCAAGCCCCAAGACAGAAAACTGACCGAAACCCGAAACCCGAAAGCCGAAAAACCGGGCTCCGGGAGCCGAAATCCAGGGCCGATAACCGGGAGTTGGGGGCCGAAAACCGGGAGTCGGGGCAGGGGATCCGGGGCGCCAGGGCGAGGAAGCCAGGGACGGGGACGGGGCGGGGTGTTGTCCGGGACGTAGAACGTGATTTGTTGGCGCGGAAACAGCCCGTACAAGGCACCACCGCCAAGGCGCCATAAATCATGCAGTCCCGGAC
>NZ_JBSGZP010000617.1:0-4377 GCF_053611065.1 Streptomyces sp. NPDC054840 | reverse complement strand
GATCCGTACCGGGGCCCTCGTACGTGCACGGGCGGCCGGGAATCAGCCGCCGAACTCCTCCAGGCCCTTCAGCGCCTGGTCCAGCAGGGCCTGGCGGCCCTCCAGCTCGCGCGACAGCTTGTCGGCCTTGGCGTTGTTGCCCGCCGCACGCGCCGCGTCGATCTGCTCACGCAGCTTGTCGACCGCCGCCTGGAGCTGACCCGTCAGACCGGCCGCACGGGCCCGCGCCTCCGGGTTCGTACGACGCCACTCGCCCTCCTCGGCCTCCTGGATCGCCCGCTCGACCGCGTGCATGCGGCCCTCGACCTTCGGCCGGGCGTCCCGCGGCACGTGGCCGATGGCCTCCCAGCGCTCGTTGAGCGAGCGGAAGGCGGCACGGGCCGCCTTCAGGTCCGTGATCGGGAGGAGCTTCTCGGCCTCGCCGGCCAGCTCCTCCTTGAGCTTCAGGTTCTCGATCTGCTCGGCGTCACGCTCGGCGAAGACCTCGCTGCGGGCCGCGAAGAACACGTCCTGCGCACCGCGGAACCGGTTCCACAGGTCGTCCTCGGACTCGCGCTGCGCCCGGCCGGCGGCCTTCCAGTCGGCCATCAGCTCGCGGTAGCGGGCAGCCGTCGGACCCCAGTCGGCCGACTTCGACAGCGACTCGGCCTCCGCGACCAGCCTCTCCTTGACCTTGCGGGCGTCCTCACGCTGCGCGTCCAGCGAGGCGAAGTGCGCCTTGCGGCGCTTGGAGAAGGCGGAACGGGCGTGGGAGAACCGGTGCCACAGCTCGTCGTCCGACTTGCGGTCCAGTCGCGGCAGCCCCTTCCAGATGTCCACCAGGGCGCGCAGCCGCTCACCGGCACTGCGCCACTGGTCGCTCTGGGCCAGTTCCTCGGCCTCGACGACCAGCGCGTCCTTGGCAGCACGGGCCTCGTCCGTCTGCTTGGCCTTCGCCGCCTTGCGCTCCTCGCGCCGCGACTCCACGGTCGTGACGAGCTTGTCCAGCCGCACGCGCAGGGCGTCCAGGTCACCCACGGCATGGTGCTCGTCGACCTGCGTGCGCAGGTGGTCGATCGCCGTCTGCGCGTCCTTGGCGGACAGATCAGTGGTCCGCACCCGCTTTTCGAGGAGGCCGATCTCGACCACCAGGCCCTCGTACTTGCGCTCGAAATAGGCCAGGGCCTCCTCAGGGGTACCGGCCTGCCACGATCCGACGACCTGCTCGCCATCGGAAGTACGCACGTACACGGTGCCCGTCTCGTCGACTCGGCCCCACGGGTCGCTGCTCACAGCGCCTCCTCCACCTGATGCCTTGCGAGGGGTTCACCCCCTGGGCATCGTCCACAGTTTCCTGGGGCGGGCAGCGCCCGCCCTGCACAACGCCAACATAGGCGACCGCCGGGCCGGCTGTCCGCATCCCGCACGACGGAATATCGGCGTACGGGCGGCGGGCCGGCCGGGCCCGGGGTCGGCACATCACGTCAGTTCTGGGTGACCGTGCCCTTCTCGATCTTCACCTCGGTCTTGGGCGCGCCGTCCTGGCCGCCGTCGACCGTACCGGCCTTCGCGATCTCCTCGAGGACCTTCAGACCGGCCGCGTCGATCTTGCCGAAAGGCGTGTACGTCGGCGCCAGCGGACTGTCCTTGTAGACCAGGAAGAACTGGCTGCCGCCCGAGCCCGGCTGGCCCGTGTTGGCCATCGCCACGGTGCCGGCCGGGTAGACGACCTGGCCCTGCTCGTTGGCCTTGCCCAGCGAGTCCAGGTTCTCGTCCGGGATGTTGTAGCCCGGGCCGCCGCGACCGGTGCCCTCGGGGTCGCCGCACTGGAGTACGAAGATCCCGCCGGCCGTCAGCCGGTGGCACTTGGTGTTGTCGAAGTAGCCCTTGTCGGCGAGCGACTTGAAGGAGTTCACGGTCTGCGGGGTCTTCGCCGCGTCCATCGTGAAGTTGATGTCACCCGCGCTCGTCTTCAGCGCGAAGGTGTACTTCGCCTTCTGGTCGATCGCCATCTCCGGCGAGGGGGACTGCTTGGGCGCCGGCTCGCTCGCCGAGGCCGACGGGCTCGCGGACGGGTCCGCGGCCGAGTCCTTCTTGTCCTTGTCGAAGACCCCGCCGACCACCAGGCCCACCAGCGTCGCGACGACCACGGCCACCGCCGCGCCGATCACGGCCGCCCGCCGGCGCGACTTCCGCCGGGCCTCGGCCCGGCGCTTCTGCTGGCGCTCGTACTTCTCCTTGGCGAGCTGTCGCCGTCGCTGATCGCTCGTGACCACCGGGTCGTCTCCTTGTACGTGTCAGGTACTGCTGTCCGGGCTGGGATAGGCCGTACCGTATATGGGTTCGCTGTGTAATGAGCGGCGCCGGTAGGCTCTGAGCAGCAGGATTCCTGCCTGCGACCTCCCGCCGGACGACGATTGAGGACGAACGTGCTGATTGCCGGGTTCCCCGCAGGGGCTTGGGGCACCAACTGCTACGTGGTCGCCCCCGCCGCCGGTGAGGAGTGCGTCATCATCGACCCGGGCCATCAGGCCGCCCAGGGTGTCGAGGAGACGCTGAGGAAGCATCGGCTCAAGCCCGTCGCGGTCGTTCTGACCCACGGCCACATCGATCATGTGGCCTCGGTGGTCCCGGTGTGCGGAGCACACGACGTACCGGCCTGGATCCATCCCGAGGACCGCTACATGATGAGCGACCCGGAGAAGGCCCTCGGCCGCTCCATCGGGATGCCTCTCATGGGCGAGCTGACCGTGGGGGAGCCGGACGACGTCCGGGAGCTGTCCGACGGCGCGACCCTGAAATTGGCCGGAATGGAATTCTCCGTGGCGCACGCGCCGGGGCATACCAAGGGGTCGGTGACCTTCCGGATGCCCGAGCTGGCCGACATCCCGCCGGTCTTCTTCTCGGGCGACCTGCTGTTCGCCGGCTCCATCGGACGCACCGACCTGCCCGGCGGCTCCCACGCCGAGATCCTCGAGTCGCTGGGCCGCGTGTGCCTGCCGCTCGACGACTCGACCGTGGTGCTGTCCGGCCACGGTCCCCAGACCACCATCGGCCGCGAGCGCGCGACCAACCCGTATCTGCGGGAGGTCGCCGCCGGGCTCGGAGACGGCACCGCCGCTCCACGACGAGGAATGTGACGAGAGCTTCGTGAGTACTTTCAAGGCCCCCAAGGGCACGTACGACCTGATCCCGCCGTACTCGGCCAAATACCTGGCGGTCCGCGACGCCATCTCGGCCCCGCTCCGCAAGGCCGGGTACGGCTACATCGAGACGCCGGGCTTTGAAGACGTGAACCTCTTCGCCCGCGGTGTCGGAGAGTCCACCGACATCGTCACCAAGGAGATGTTCACCCTCACCACCAAGGGCGGCACCAACCTCGCCCTGCGCCCGGAAGGCACGGCCTCCGTACTGCGCGCGGCCCTGGAGGCCAGCCTGCACAAGCAGGGCAACCTCCCGGCCAAGCTCTGGTACTCCGGCTCGTACTACCGCTACGAGCGCCCGCAGAAGGGCCGCTACCGCCACTTCTCGCAGGTCGGTGCCGAGGCGATCGGCTCCGAGGACCCGGCGCTCGACGCCGAGCTCATCATCCTGGCCGACCAGGCCTACCGCACCCTCGGCCTGTCGAACTTCCGCATTCTGCTGAACTCGCTCGGCGACAAGGAGTGCCGCCCCGTCTACCGCGAGGCGCTCCAGACCTTCCTCGGCGGCCTCGACCTCGACGAGGAGACCGTCCGCCGGGCGGAGATCAACCCGCTGCGCGTCCTCGACGACAAGCGGGCCGAGGTGCAGAAGCAGCTCGTCGGCGCCCCGGTGCTGCGGGACTACCTGTGCGACGCGTGCAAGGCGTACCACGAGGAGGTGCGGGCGCTGATCACGGCCGCCGGCGTCGTCTTCGAGGACGACGAGAAGCTGGTGCGCGGGCTGGACTACTACACCAGGACCACCTTCGAGTTCGTCCACGACGGTCTGGGCGCGCAGTCCGCGGTGGGCGGCGGCGGCCGATACGACGGCCTCTCCGAGATGATCGGTGGACCGGCGCTGCCGTCGGTGGGCTGGGCGCTCGGCGTGGACCGCACCGTCCTGGCCCTGGAGGCCGAGGGCATCGAGCTGGACATCCCGGCGACGACGACGGTCTTCGCCGTGGCGCTGGGCGAGGCCAAGGCGACCGTGTTCGGCCTCGTGACGCAGCTGCGCAAGGCGGGCGTCGCGGCGGACATGTCGTACGGCGGCAAGGGCCTCAAGGGCGCCATGAAGGACGCGAACCGCAGCGGTGCGCGGTTCGCGGTCGTGGTGGGCGAGCGGGACCTCGCCGAGGGCGTCGTGCAGCTGAAGGACATGGAGTCCGGCGAGCAGACGGCCGTGCCCGTCGCCGAGCTGGTCGACACGGTCCGGGCC
>NZ_JBSGZP010000616.1:0-4384 GCF_053611065.1 Streptomyces sp. NPDC054840 | reverse complement strand
GGCCAGGGCCGTGACCAGGACCGGGGTCACCAGCTCGATCTGCCAGGGCCGGGCACCGTAGCCCGCCAGGACTTCCGCCACCGCGTCCGCGTGCAGCCGCTGCGGCGGCTCCCAGCACAGCCGGCGGACCGTGTCCGGGGTGATCAGGTTCTCCTGGGGCAGGTTCAGCGCCTCCGCCAGCGCCGAGACCGCCGCCCGGGCCGCCGAGAGCCGGGCCGCGGCCGCCGGGTCCTTGTCCACCCAGGAGCGGGGCGGCGGGGGTCCGGCCGGGGTCGCCCCGGGCTGCGGCAGCTCGTTCTCGGGCAGGGCCTTCGCCCGGTCCACGGCGGCCATCCACTGGTCCAGCTGGCGCCGGCCCATCCGCTGCCCGTAGCCGGGCAGGGCGGACAGGGTGTGCACGTTGGCCGGGAGAGCGAGCGCGGCCTCGACGATCGCGGCGTCGCCCAGCACCTTGCCGGGCGAAACGTCCCGCCGCTGCGCGATCCGGTCGCGGGACTCCCAGAGCTCCCGTACGACCGCCATCTGCCGGCGTCGGCGCACCTTGTGCATGCCGGACGTACGGCGCCACGGGTCCTTGCGCGGCGGGGCGGGCGGCGCGGAGGCGATGGCGTCGAACTCCTGGTGGGCCCAGTCGAGCTTGCCCTGCCGGTCCAGTTCCTTTTCCAGCGCGTCCCGCAGGTCCACCAGCAGCTCCACGTCCAGGGCGGCGTAGCGCAGCCACGGCTCGGGAAGCGGGCGGGTGGACCAGTCGACGGCGGAGTGGCCCTTCTCCAGCGCGTAGCCGAGCACGCTCTCGACCATCGCGCCGAGTCCGACGCGCGGGAATCCGGCGAGGCGGCCGGCCAGCTCGGTGTCGAACAGGGAGGTGGGCACCATGCCTATTTCGCGCAGGCAGGGCAGGTCCTGGGTGGCGGCGTGCAGGATCCATTCGGTGCCGGACAGGGCTTCGCCCAGTGCCGACAGGTCGGGGCAGCCCACGGGGTCGATCAGCGCGGACCCCGCACCCTCACGGCGCAGCTGCACCAGATAGGCGCGCTGGCCGTAGCGGTATCCGGAGGCCCGTTCGGCGTCGACTGCGACGGGGCCGGTGCCCGCGGCGAAGGCGGCGACCACTTCGGCGAGGGCGTCCGCGTCGGCGACCACCGGAGGAATCCCCTCACGGGGCTCCAGCAAGGGGGTCGGCAGCCCACCGGGCGGAACAACGACGTCGTCCGAGGGGCCGCCCCCGGTGGTGGTGCGCAGGTCTGCTGCGGGATCTTGGGCGTCGGTCACCGGTCAAGGGTATCCGTGTATACGACGCGCCCGTCGCCGGAACGTTCCGTCGACGGGCGCGGGCGGTATGCGGGGCGTTCCCCCGGGGTATTGCGGGGGTCTCCCGGCAGGTTCCCCGGCAGTGGCTCCCGGGGCGGATATCCCGGGGCTCCGGCCCGCGGTCAGTGGATGATCCCGGTACGCAGCGCCACGGCGACCATTCCGGCGCGGTCACCGGTGCCCAGCTTGCGGGCGATCCGGGCGAGGTGGGACTTGACGGTCAGGGCGGACAGGCCCATCGAGACGCCGATGGCCTTGTTGGACTGGCCCTCCGCGACGAGGCGCAGGACCTCGACCTCGCGGCCGGAGAGCTCTCGGTAGCCGCCCGGGTGGTTCGGGGCACCCGGGGGGCGGCGGTGCATACGGGCGGCGGCGGCGCCCACGGGGGCGGCGCCGGGCCGGGTGGGGAGCCCGATGTTGGTCCGCGTACCGGTGACGACGTAGCCCTTGACGCCGCCCGCGAGGGCGTTGCGCACGGCGCCGATGTCGTCGGCGGCGGACAGGGCCAGGCCGTTGGGCCAGCCGGCGGCCCGGGTCTCGGAGAGCAGGGTGAGACCGGAGCCGTCGGGCAGGTGTACGTCGGCCACGCAGATGTCGCGCGGGCTGCCGACGCGGGGGCGGGCCTCCGCGATGGACGACGCCTCGATCACGTCACGTACTCCGAGGGCCCACAGGTGGCGGGTCACGGTGGAGCGGACGCGGGGGTCGGCCACGACGACCATGGCCGTCGGCTTGTTCGGGCGGTAGGCGACCAGGCTTGCGGGCTGCTCGAGAAGAACGGACACCTAGGCCTCCTGGGGGAGTGGCGGGACGGCCGGCTCGGGGAAGGAAGCCGGTGCGAACCGTGCGGATGGTCACTCACTCCTTCGGCACGTCACCCGCCCGGCTTTAGGGAATGATCACGATTTGGTGAGTAACAATTCGGGCAATTCGGACGCACGATCGATCATCGGTTGATCAGAAGCCCGCAAAGGGGCGCCGCCTTTCGACAGTCCGCCCAGTTCTTCGATCAGTCATTCTGCGCCGCGCGCCGAATCCGGCGGCCGTCCGGCCCTGCGGCTACGGGTGGTGCGGACCGCGACGCTGTGGCAGGGAGACCACGCCCGTCGCCGTGTCCGTCGGACCCACCGGCGGCAGCCCCGCGACCTGGCACAGCAGTTCGCACCACGCCGACAGGTGCGCCGAGGTGTCCGGCACCCCGCCCACCCCCTCGCGCGGCGTCCACGACGCCCTGATCTCGATCTGCGTGGCCGGCCGCCGCTCCGCGAGCCCGCCGAAGTAGTGCGAGCCCGCCATCGTCACGGTGCCGCTCGCCTCCCCGTACGCCAGCCCGCGCGCCTGCAGCGCCCCCGTCAGCCAGGACCAGCACACCTCGGGCAGCAGGGGGTCCGCGGCCATTTCCGGCTCCAGCTCCGCGCGCACCAGCGTCACCAGCCGGAAGGTCCCCTGCCAGGCGTCGTGCCCGGCCGGATCGTGCAGCAGGATGAGCCGGCCGTCGGCCAGGTCGTCCTCGCCCTCCACCACCGCGGCCTCCAGGGCGTAGGCGTGCGGCGCCAGTCTCTGGGGCGGTTTCGTGGGGTCGATCTCGATCCCCGGACGCAGCCGGGCCTTCTTCAAGCCGTCGACCGCCCGCCGGAACGGGAGCGGGACGGAGCTCTCCTTCGCGCTGTCCGTACCCTCGGCGCCATCTGAAAATCGTCCCTGAGCCGCAGCCATGCGGGGAAGACTAGGCGGAACGGGCGCCCGTACGGCGCAGGGACACCCTCGCCGGGTCGGACACTTCTTCATACGTGCGAAGATTTGGGTCGTGAGCGCCAACACCCGCCCCACGGGCAAGCCGAGCCAGACGTACGATTCCGCCTTCCTGAAGGCGTGCCGGCGGGAGCCGGTGCCGCACACCCCGGTGTGGTTCATGCGGCAGGCGGGACGCTCACTCCCGGAGTACCGCAAGCTGCGCGAGGGCACGCAGATGCTGGAGTCCTGCATGCGGCCCGACCTGGTCACCGAGATCACCCTGCAGCCGGTGCGCCGCCACAAGGTGGACGCGGCGATCTTCTTCTCCGACATCGTGGTCCCGCTGAAGGCCATCGGCGTCGACCTGGACATCAAGCCGGGCATCGGCCCGGTCGTCGCCCAGCCGATCCGCCGCCGCGAGGACCTCGCACAGCTGCGCGACCTCACCCCGGAGGACGTCTCGTACGTCACCGAGGCGATCGGCATGCTGACGGGTGAACTGGGCTCCACGCCGTTGATCGGGTTCGCGGGCGCGCCTTTCACCCTCGCGAGCTACCTGGTCGAGGGCGGTCCCTCCAAGAACCACGAGCACACCAAGGCCCTCATGTACGGGGACCCGCAGCTGTGGGCCGACCTCCTGGACCGCCTCGCGGAGATCACCTCCGCCTTCCTGAAGGTCCAGATCGAGGCCGGCGCCTCCGCCGTCCAGCTCTTCGACTCCTGGGTCGGCGCCCTCGCCCCGGCGGACTACCGCCGGTCGGTGATGCCCGCCTCGGCGAAGGTCCTGGAGTCCGTCGCCTCCTACGGAGTCCCCCGGATCCACTTCGGCGTGGGCACGGGCGAGCTCCTCGGCCTCATGGGTGAGGCCGGCGCGGACGTCATGGGCGTCGACTACCGGGTCGCGCTGGACGAGGCCGTGCGCCGGGTCGGCCCCGGCAAGGCGCTCCAGGGCAACCTGGACCCGGCCGTGCTCTTCTCCACCCCGGAGGCGGTCGAAGCCAAGACGGACGAGGTCCTCGCGGCCGCCGCCGGCCTGGAGGGCCACGTCTTCAACCTGGGCCACGGCGTCCTCCCGACGACCGACCCCGACGCGCTGACCCGCCTGGTGGACTACGTCCACACCAGGACGGCCCGCTGATCCGAGCAGGATCGAAACGCCGGTGCGGTGCCGTGCACGACATGGCACGGTGCCGTCCCCCGGCCTCGACCGAGGGTGTGCGGACACGACCTCCCGAGGCGATAAACCTAGGCCGTCTCTTTCGGATCTTTCCGGGCCCGCGACGCCCGGCACCGCACCCGGCCGCGTTGTCGGGGCGCCCGAGTACGTCCGGTACACGGG
>NZ_JBSGZP010000615.1:0-4391 GCF_053611065.1 Streptomyces sp. NPDC054840 | reverse complement strand
GCCTGGAGGCGTACGGCGGCGGCGCGGTCGTAGTGCACCAGCCGACCCAGGAACGCGGCGAGGTCCGCCGCCTCCCCGGAATCGGCGAAGCGCAGCTGGTCGTTCATGCCGCGAGGGGCCCTTCCCGGCCGGTGCGGGACTGGGACCCGGTCGCGGGTTCGTCGAGGTACTCCTCGAGGAATTTTCTCTCCTCGGCCGTGATGCGGCGGGGCCGCCCCGCGGCGAGGTTGTACGGCACGACCACGGTCTCGGCGCGCACGTAGACCGTCTCGGGCGCGTCCTCGGTCGCCTCGTCCTTGACCTCGTAGCGGATGGTCAGGGACGCGGCGCCTATCCGGGTCACCCAGGACTCGATGAGGACCGGCTCATGACGGTGCACGAGGGGCAGCTTGTAGTCGATCTCGTGACGGGCCACGACGGACCCGCCCGTGAAGGACTCGCTGCCCTCCCCCGGCGCCAGGCGGAACATGAAGTCGATCCGCGCCTCCTCCAGATAACGGAGGAAGACGACGTTGTTGACGTGCCCGAAGGCATCCATGTCCGCCCAGCGCAGGGGGCACCGGTAGTGGTGTCTGGCCATGACGGCGACCTCAGCCTCGCGTGAGCTTCTTGTAGGTGGCACGGTGCGGACGAGCCGCGTCCGCACCGAGACGCTCGATCTTGTTCTTCTCGTACGACTCGAAGTTGCCCTCGAACCAGTACCACTTGGACTCGCCCTCGTACGCCAGGATGTGCGTGGCGACCCGGTCGAGGAACCAGCGGTCGTGGGAGATGACCACGGCCGCACCGGGGAACTCCAGGAGCGCGTTCTCGAGCGAGGACAGGGTCTCGACGTCGAGGTCGTTGGTGGGCTCGTCGAGGAGCAGCAGGTTGCCGCCCTCCTTGAGCGTCAGCGCCAGGTTGAGGCGGTTGCGCTCACCACCGGACAGGACGCCGGCCGGCTTCTGCTGGTCCGGGCCCTTGAAGCCGAAGGCGCTGACGTACGCGCGGGACGGCATCTCGACCTGGCCCACGTTGATGTAGTCCAGCTCGTCCGACACGACCGCCCAGAGGGTCTTCTTGGGGTCGATGTTGGCGCGGGACTGGTCGACATAGCTGATCTTGACGGTCTCGCCGACCTTGATGGCACCGGAGTCCGGCGTCTCCAGGCCCTGGATCATCTTGAAGAGCGTGGTCTTGCCGGCGCCGTTCGGGCCGATGATGCCGACGATTCCGTTGCGCGGCAGCGTGAAGGACAGGTCGTCGATGAGGACCTTGTCGCCGAACGCCTTGGAGAGGTTGTTGACCTCGACCACGATCGAGCCCAGACGCGGGCCCGGCGGGATCTGGATCTCCTCGAAGTCCAGCTTCCGCATCTTGTCCGCCTCGGCTGCCATCTCCTCGTAGCGGGCGAGGCGGGCCTTGGACTTGGTCTGGCGGCCCTTGGCGTTGGAGCGGACCCACTCCAGCTCTTCCTTGAGGCGCTTCTGGCGCTTCTCGTCCTTGCGGCCCTCGACCTTGAGGCGGGTGGCCTTCTTCTCCAGGTAGGTGGAGTAGTTGCCCTCGTAGGGGTGCGCGCGGCCGCGGTCGAGCTCGAGGATCCACTCGGCGACGTTGTTCAGGAAGTACCGGTCGTGGGTGACGGCCACGACGGCGCCCTTGTACTGCGAAAGGTGCTGCTCCAGCCAGTTCACCGACTCGGCGTCGAGGTGGTTGGTGGGCTCGTCGAGGAGGAGCAGGTCCGGGGCCTCGATCAGCAGCTTGCAGAGCGCCACACGGCGCTTCTCGCCACCGGAGAGGGTGGTGACCGGCCAGTCGCCGGGCGGGCAGCCCAGGGCGTCCATGGCCTGCTCCAGCTGGGCGTCCAGGTCCCACGCGTTGGCGTGGTCCAGGTCCTCCTGCAGCTTGCCCATCTCGTCCATGAGGGCGTCGGTGTACTCGACGCCCATGAGCTCGGCGACCTCGTTGAAGCGCTTGAGCTTCTTCATGACGTCGGCGGCGCCGTCCTGGACGTTCTCCAGGACCGTCTTCGACTCGTCGAGCTTGGGCTCCTGCATGAGGATGCCGACGGTGAAGCCGGGCGACAGGAAGGCGTCGCCGTTGGACGGCTGCTCCAGGCCCGCCATGATCTTCAGAACGGTGGACTTACCGGCGCCGTTGGGGCCGACCACACCGATCTTCGCGCCGGGCAGGAAGTTCAAGGAGACGTCATCAAGAATCACCTTGTCGCCGTGCGCCTTGCGCGTCTTGCGCATGGTGTAGATGAACTCAGCCAAGAGAAACCGTCCGGCAGATCGATGGTGGGCAGATACACCCCATCTTGCCAGGCGTCCATACCTCGGGGGAAACGCGTATGGTCCGGCCGCCTGAGCTGGGGCGAGGCCCGGGGACCGCGCGGCCGGTGGGCCGGGGGTCGCCGCTGATCATGCGCGCCGGGCCCGGTCAGCGGGGGCGGTAGACGGTCAGGGCGTCGGGCAGTCCGTCGAGGACGAGGGCGGCGGGTGCCTCGGCGTGCTCGCCGTCGTAGGCGAGCGGGGTGCCCGCCGGAATGTCGCCGATCCGCAGGCTGCGCAGTCGGGTGGCGACGTGGACGGGGGAGCGGCTCAGCGGGCCGGTGAAGGAGGCCGCCAGCAGCCGGGGGCCGGGGCGGCCGCCGCCGTGGACCAGCCGGAGGTCCAGCAGGCCCTCGCCCAGGTTGTCGCGGCGGCGGGGGGCGGGGCCGGTGCCGTGGTAGGTGCCGTTGCCCGCGAAGAGCAGCCACACGCTCCGGGGCCGTCCGGCCAGCCGCAGCCGCACGGGCCGCTGGGCGCGCAGCACCCGCCAGGCCGCCAGCAGCGCGGCCGGGCCGCCGCCGATGCGCGGGGCCCAGCGCAGCCGGTGGCCCAGCAGCTCCGGATAGGCGCCGATGCTGAAGTTGTTCAGGAAGTAGCCGCTCTCGCCGTCGGGCCCCGGGGAGAAGCGGCCCACGCCGACGCGGACGGCCTGCCCAGCGGCCAGGGCCTGGCAGGTGGCCTCGGTGCCGGGGAGGCCGAGGTCCATCGCGAAGTGGTTGAGGGTGCCGCCGGGGAACACGGCCAGCGGCACTCCGGCCCGCAGTGCGACGGTGGCGGCCGCGTTGATCGTGCCGTCGCCGCCGCAGACGCCGAGCACGGTGGCCCGCGAGGCCGCCTTCGCGAGCGCGGCGGGGAGCTCCGGGCCCTCGCACTCGATCACCTCGGCCGCGGGCAGGCGGGTGAGCAGTACGTCGAGACCCGCGGCCGCAGCCGTCCCGGACCCCTTGTTCACCACCACGGTGAGCCCGGCCCCGTCGGGCAGCGCGGGGGCCCCGACGGCCGCCCGCTCGCCGCCCGGTACGACCCGGGCCTCCTGCGCGTCCCGGGCGAGGCGGCGTACGACGAACCCGGCGGCCACCCCCAGTGACGCGCCCACGAGCACGTCGGAGGGGTAGTGCACCCCGGTGTAGACCCGGGAGAACGCCACGGACGAGGCGAGCGGGGCCAGGACGGCGCCCCAGCCCGGGGACGCCAGCGCCACGCCGGTGGCGAACGCGAAGGCCGAAGCGGAGTGCCCGGACGGGAAGGAGGTGGTCTGGGGCTGCGTGGCCAGCTGCCGGATCAGGGGGACGCCTTCCAGCAGCGGCCGTGGCCGGCGTACGGACCACTTGCCGACGGTGTTGATGGTCGCGGAGGCCAGCGCCAGCGAGGCGACCCCGCGCACGGCGGCCTTGCGGGCACCGGCCGACCCGAAGACCGCGATCGCCGCGGCGGCCCCGCCCCACAGCACCCCGTGGTTCGCGGCCCGGCCGAGCCGAGGCAGCACCCGGTCGGCCCCGGGCCAGTGCCGCCGGGCCACCGCGTCGAACAGCCGACGGTCCCACCACGCGAGAGTGCCGGACCAGGTCAGTTCTTGATCAGCCATCTTCTGCCCCTACCCCGGGCGGCGGATCCGAACCGGCCCACGCGGCCACCCGGCCCATCGGGCCCATCCGTCCGAGCCGCGCGCACGTGGACCGGCCGGCGTCAGTACGCCCCGAACGACCGGAAGACGCCCACTTCTTCGTCGCCGACCGCAATCAGGCCCAGGTCGTCGAACAGGTCGAGTCCCTCGATGTGCTCGCCGCTGAGGAAGCCGTGCGAGGCAGTGCCGTGCAGGCCGGCCGCGACGAAGTCCGGGGCCGGTTCATCGGCGGCCGCCCGCGCGTCGGGCCGGTAGCGGGCGGTGGGGCCGTACCTGTCGAGCAGGGTCCGGGCGTCGGCCGGCACCACGTCCCGGTCCGGCCTGCCGCGCACGGGGCGCGGTTAGTAGAGCCGGACACGCCCGCGGCGTCCGGTGCCACGGGGTCTCCCCAGGGCCGCAGGCCGGGGGGAGGCACCGCAAGGCGTAGGGGCGCCCGAGTACGGGCCGTACTCGGG
>NZ_JBSGZP010000614.1:318-4395 GCF_053611065.1 Streptomyces sp. NPDC054840 | reverse complement strand
GCCGGCGGGGTGGCGGGCACCGCCGAGGTCGCCGCGGCCCGGATCGCACCAGGTCCCCGCACCCGGTCCGAGGTCGTCACCATGGCGGTCACGAGCGCGGTCATCCCCGCTGTGGCCGTCTGGCACTGGCTGCGGGGGACGGTCGTACACCGCCGTGTCCACCGAGCGGATCCGGCGGCGCCGCCCGGAAGCCGCTCGGCGGCTCCGCAGAAGGCTCTCCGCGAGCAGGTGGGGTCGTGAGGAACCGGCCCGTCGGAGGCCCGCCCGTCGGAGGCACGTCCGTCGGTGGACCCCCGGCCGGGGCCGTTCCCTGGCTGTGGGACCACCCGCGTGCGGCCCGCATCCGGCGTCGGTCCGGGACGACCGGCGGGCTGCCGGAAGCGGTCCTCTTCGACCGTGACGGCACGCTCGTCGTCGATGTCCCGTACAACGGCGACCCCGCCCGGGTCTCTCCCCTGCCCACGGCGCGGGCCGCGGTGACCGCGCTGCGCGAGCGCGGGGTTCCGGTCGGTGTCGTGAGCAACCAGTCGGGAGTGGCGCGCGGGCTCCTGACGCAGAAGCAGGTGGTGGCGGTATGCCGACGCGTGGACGAACTGTTCGGTCCGTTCGACGTGTGGGCCGTATGCCCCCACGGCCCCGCGGACGGCTGTGGCTGCCGCAAACCCGCACCGGGCTTGATCCTCGCCGCGTGTGAGCGGCTGGGCGTGGCCCCCGAACGCACGGTGGTCGTCGGAGACATCGGCTCCGACGTGCGGGCCGCCTCCGCCGCGGGTGCGCGCGGGGTGCTGGTGCCGACGCCCGTGACTCGTCCCGAAGAGGTCGCGGCCGCCGGCGAGACGGCGCGCGATCTGCTCACCGCCGTCCGGCTCCTCTCCTCCTCGGCAGGCTCCGGAGCCGGCCGGGGCACGGACGTCCTGCTGTCCCGTGGACCGGTGCCGGAGCGCCCGCGCGCTGTCGGCGGTGGCGGATGAACGCCCCGCGCAGTCTCGTCGTACGCCTTGACAGCGCCGGAGACGTGCTGCTGGCCGGTCCCGCCGTGCGCGCGGTGGCGGCCGGCTCGTCCCACACCACGCTGCTCTGCGGGCCGCAGGGCATCGCCGCGGCGCGGCTGTTGCCCGGCGTGGACCAGGTGCTGGTGTACGAGGCCCCCTGGGTGGGGCTGGAGCCGGGCCGCACCTCGCGCGAGGAGTGCGGTCTGCTGGTCGACGCCCTGGCAGCCGGCCGCTTCGACCGTGGCGTGATCCTGGTGTCCCACCACCAGTCCCCGTTGCCGGCGGCCCTGCTGCTCGCGCTCGCGGGGGTGGAGCGGGTAGCGGCCGATTGCGAGGAGTACCCCGGGTCCCTGCTCGCGCTGCGTCATCACCGGCTGCCGGACCGGCACGAGGCGGACGCGGCGCTCGACCTGGTGCGCGACTTCGGTTTCGCGCTGCCCGACGGCGACGACGGCGCCCTGCGTGTGCGCGTCCCGCCCGACACGACGCGGTTGACGGGTCCCGAACCCTATGTGGTGCTGCATCCGGGAGCCGCGGTGGCGGCCCGCGCCTGGAGCCCGGCCAGAGCGACGCGGGCCGCCGCCGCGCTGCACGAGGCGGGGCACCGGGTGGTGGTCACCGGCAGCCCTGCGGAGAAGGAGCTGACCGCAGAGGTGGCCGGCCGCCACGGACTCGACCTGGGCGGCGTCACGGGCGACCTGCACGAGCTGGCCGGTGTCCTGGCCGCCGCACGGGTCGTGGTGGCGGGCAACACGGGGCCGACCCATCTGGCCGCCGCCGTGGGCACGCCCGTGGTGTGCCTGTTCGCACCCGTGGTGCCGGCCGGCCGGTGGCGACCGTACCGGGTGCCGCACGTGCTGCTCGGCGATCAGCGGGCCTCGTGCGCGGGCAGCAGGGCGAGGGTCTGCCCCGTGGCGGGGCACCCCTGTCTGGACTCGGTGGACGACGACGAGGTGCTGGCGGCAGTCACCGGACTCCTCACGGGCGGCCCGCCGGGCGACCGCGGACCGCGACCGCCCGAGCCGAGCGAGACCGATGGAGGAGTGACCGCATGAACATCCTGCTGTGGCACGTGCACGGTTCCTGGACGACCGCGTTCGTCCAGGGACCGCACACCTACCTCGTACCGGTCACCCCGGACCGGGGGCCCGACGGGCTGGGCCGCGCCCGCACCTTCAGCTGGCCCGATTCGGTGCGGGAGGTCACGCCGGCCGAACTGGCCGATGCTCCGGTGGACCTCGTGGTGCTGCAGCGGCCCCACGAGATGGAGCTGGCCGAGCGCTGGCTGGGCCGCCGCCCCGGACGCGACGTTCCCGCCGTGTACCTGGAGCACAACGCACCGGACGGCGACGTACCGAACACCCGCCACCCCTGCGCCGACCGCCAGGACCTGACACTCGTCCACGTCACCCATTTCAACCGGCAGTTCTGGGACAACGGCGCCACCCGCACCGAGGTCATCGAACACGGCATCGTCGACCCCGGGCACCTCTACACGGGTCTGCTCCCCCGCGCGGCGGTGGTGACGAACGACCCGATCAGGCGGTGGCGACACACCGGAACGGACCTCCTGCCGGAGCTGGCCCGGGCGGCGCCGCTGGACGTCTTCGGGATGCGCACCCACGGCATCGCCGAGCACCTGGGACTGTCCGTGCAACGGTGCCGTGCCTACGAGCTCCCCCAGCGCGAGCTGCACACGGCGATGGCGGAGCGCCGCCTGTACCTGCATCCCGTGCGCTGGACCTCGCTGGGACTGTCGCTGCTGGAAGCCATGCACCTGGGCATGCCCGTCGTGGCGCTGGCCGCCACCGAGGCCGTGGAGGCCGTCGTACCCGGCACCGGGGTCCTGTCCACCCGGCCGGACGTCCTGGCCCGAGCGGTCGTCCACTACATCGACGAACCCCAGGCGGCCGCCGAGGACGGCGCGCGCGCCCGGCAGGCCGCGCTCGAACGGTACGGCCTCAAACGCTTCCTGGCCGACTGGGAGCGCCTGATGACGGAGGTACGGTCATGACACCCCCTACCGCCCGTTCGATACGGCCCCCCAACCGGCTCCGCTCCCTGTCCTTGGCCCTGGTCTCCGAGCACGCCAGCCCCCTCGCGACCCTCGGGGGAGTGGACGCCGGCGGCCAGAACGTGCACGTCGCCTGCCTGGCCGGAGCATTGGCCGACCGAGGCCACCGCGTCACGGTGTACACGCGGCGGGACTCCCGGGACCTGCCGACAAGCAGCCGCTTGCGGCCGGGCGTGACGGTCCATCACGTACCGGCCGGTCCGGCCGAACCACTGCCCAAGGACGAACTGCTGCCGCACATGCGGGAGTTCGCGTACTACTTGATGCACCTCTGGCAGGAGACCGGTCCGCCCGACCTGGTTCACTCGCACTTCTGGATGTCCGGGCTCGCCTCGCTGGCGGCGGCGAGGGAGCTCGGCCTGCCGATGCTGCACACCTACCACGCGCTGGGAACCGTCAAGCGGCGCCATCAGGGAGCCGCCGACACCAGCCCGCCCTCACGCATCGGATGCGAGCGGGAGGTCGGACTGGGCTGCGACCGGGTCGTGGCGACCTGCAGCGACGAGGTCACCGAGCTCGCCCGCATGGGCCTGCCCGAGGACAAGGCCGATGTCGTTCCGTGCGGCGTGGACACCGAGCGGTTCCGGCCGGACGGACCGGTCGCCGCGCGCGGAACCGCCCACCGCCACCGGCTCCTCCAACTGGGCCGGCTCGTCCCCCGCAAGGGGGCGGCCCTGTCCATCGCCGCTCTCGCCCACCTCCCGGAGGCGGAGCTCCTGATCGCGGGCGGCCCCCCACCCGGCGGTCTCGACCGCGACCCCGAAGTGCGGCGGTTGCGCGCCCTCGCCCGGGGGGCGGGAGTCCTCGACCGCGTGCGTTTCGTCGGCGCGGTGCCCTGCGACGCCGTGCCGGCCCTGCTGCGCAGCGCCGACGTCGTGCTGTGCCCGGCGGACTACGAGCCGTTCGGCATCGTGCCGCTGGAGGCCATGGCCTGCGGCCGGCCCGTGGTGGCAAGCGCCGTCGGCGGCCAGCAGGACACCGTCGCCGACCGGGAGACCGGACGACTCGTAC
>NZ_JBSGZP010000614.1:0-308 GCF_053611065.1 Streptomyces sp. NPDC054840 | reverse complement strand
GCCCGGAGACGTACGCGCGCTCGCGACGGCCACCGCCGAGCTGCTGGCCGACGACACAGCCCGCCGGGCGTACGGGGAAGCCGGACGGCGGCGCGTCCTGAGCCGTTACGGCTGGTCCCAGGTCGCCGCCGCGACGGAACGGTCCTACCGCTCGGTGCTCGCCGGGCGGCTCGTGGTCGCCGGGACGACGACGTCGTGAGCCCCCTCTGCCGCTCGTCCGTCCGTCCTGCTTCTGTCCGACGAACGCCTCCGGTCGGTCACGACCGGACCGGTCTCCGCGCCGTACCGATTGCCTGAAGGAGGTGGGG
>NZ_JBSGZP010000613.1:0-4418 GCF_053611065.1 Streptomyces sp. NPDC054840 | reverse complement strand
CCCGGGAGGACCTGATCCCTGATCAGTTACAGGTCGTGATGCTCAGGCTGCTGTCGCCACAGAGCAGCAGGCTGGCACGGCTGCCGCCACCGGTCGCGGCCTCGGTTATCTCTTCCTTGGGGGTTTCCATCGACTGCAGGTCGAGAAGCGTCATGTCCTTTTCCTCTTCACTGTGGTGTTCCGATGGGTCACGGCCCCCGCGAGGGGGACCGGCTCTGGGACCGCCGCGGCCGACCGCGGCGGAGGGAGGAACGGCAGGTGCGCGCGCCCACCGGGCGCGGCGCTGCCGAGGGCGAGGAGCGCGCCGGCCGTGCCCGTGGACAGGTCCATGGACAGGCGCATCATCTGCTCGCCGGGGAAGGCCAGGAAGCCGCGGTACGGGACCGCGTGCCGGGCCAGGGCCTCGACCTGCCGCGCGATGTCCGCGGGGCCGGAACCCGGACCCGGTGTCGTGGTCCGGGCCAGGTGGAGGATCATGCCGGCCGCCCCGCGGAACAGGCCGGGCTGGGCGTAGAAGGTCGCCTGGGCGGCGCGGACGATCTCCGGCCGGGCGCGTTCGAAGCGCTCGTCCCGCGTGTGCTCCAGCCAGTCGTCCAGCACCATGCCGATCCCTACGCTGCCGCCGCCGAGGTAGGGCATCGTGCGCCAGCCCTCGTCGACCTGGAGGGTGCCGAAGGCGCTGGTCACGCAGCGGTCGAGATCGCGGTGCAGGGCCCGGCCGGCCCGGATCAGCCACTCCTGGTCGCGGGTGCGTTCGTAGAGCCGCAGATGGAGCAGTGCGGGGCCGCTGTGCCCGTGGAGCAGACCGGCCCGTTTCGGCCCGGACGTGGTCGCGGGATCGGCGAGGAGCTCGGCGCAGCGCAGGGCCGCGGCGTGCAGTTCGCCCTCGCCGGTGGCCGAGCCCAGGGAGTCCAGGGCCAGGCCGATGCCGGCGACTCCGCCGTGCAGGTCGGGTCCGGCCGACTGCCAGGGCTGGCCCAGCAGTTGTTCGGCGAGGGTCAGCGCCCGGTCGCGGTGGCCGAGCCGTTCCAGGGTCCACGCGAGACCGGCGAGGCCGTCGTAGAAACCCAGCGGCATGCCGGAGGCCGGTTCCTTGGTCCGCGCCAGCAGCCATTCCTCGGCCTCGGGCCACGGGTCGGCGCCGGTCTCGGCGAGCGCGTACAGCACGCCGGCCGCTCCGTGGGCGAATCCGGTTCCGCCGCCGGCGGTCGCGAACTGGGCCGGGTCCCCGGGGAAGAGGCGGTCCTCGCGGTCGAAGGTGGCGCTCGCCCGGATCGCCGCCGTCATCGAGGCACATGCGGCGTCCCGGTCGCCCGGTTCGACGGGCAGGTAGGGGCGGGTACGGGGTACGACCGCGCGCCCGCCGGAACCCGCGCGCCCGCCGGAGCCGGGACCGGGGTCCGCGAGGATCTCCCGTACCGCCTCGTCGAGGAATTCACGGGGTACCGGGAACTGCTCGGCGGCGATGTCGGCCAGGTGTGCCGCCTTGGCCCGGTCCAGCACCAGCAGGCTGGTCAGCGGCAGGAACAGGGCCAGCCGCAGGCAGGCCAGGGCGTACCGGTCGACGGCGAAACCGCGTCGGCCGGCCGGGGCGACGAACGCCGGGTTGGCGACGGTCTGGCGGAGCCCCTCGTCCACGTGGGCGGCGGCCTCGAAGTCGAGCAGCGCGACCGACATCCCACCGGTCGACTCGTCCTCCGCGACCATGATGTTGAAAAGGTGCAGGTCGTTGAAGACGATGCCACGGGCGTGCACCGCCTCCACGGCCGCCGTCACCCGCCGGTGGACCTCCAGCGCCCACCGGGTGTACTCCGCGAGCTCCGCGGGATCGGGGTCGGCCTCGATCAACGGGTGCCTGCGGGCGAAGTAGGTGTTGAGGGGTTTGCCCTCCAGGTACTGCATCACCAGGAAGTGGTGGTCCCCCACGGTGAAGGCGCCGTGGACCGCGGGCACGCAGTCCAGCCCGGCCAACTGCTCCAAGGCCCTGCGTTCACGGTGCAGCCGGGTCACGGCGTCCGCCCCGTCGGCCGCGAGCCCCGCGAAGGGGCGCGCTTCCTTGAGGACGACCGGCTCGCCGGTGCGCCCGTCACGGCCGGCGTAGACACCGCCACCGTTGGAGAAGTGCAGGGCCCTTTCGACCGTGTACGGAAGGCCTTCGAGGGTGACGGCGGCCCGCCGGGCCAGATGGGGCGCGAGGAACGTGGGCAGCTCGACCCACTCGGGCGGCTGGAACACCGGACCCCGTG
The DNA here is from genome assembly GCF_053611065.1 of Streptomyces sp. NPDC054840. Taxonomy (NCBI): domain Bacteria; kingdom Bacillati; phylum Actinomycetota; class Actinomycetes; order Kitasatosporales; family Streptomycetaceae; genus Streptomyces; species Streptomyces sp. NPDC054840. The sequence continues at coordinate 2,172 of NZ_JBSGZP010000613.1, read as the reverse complement.
AGTCCGGAACGAGCCGGCCGTCCGGGGTCTCGATCGCGGGGACGAGCTCACCACGGTCGTCGTAGCAGTGCCGCAGGGTGAAACTCCCGTAACGCAGGTGCACGGGGCCGTCGTTCCAGCGCAGGTCGCTCAGGATGTACGGGCCGGGCTCGCCGCCCAGCAACGCGTCGAGCTCTTCGGCGACGCGCCGGCACTGCTCCGCGTCCGCCGGGTACACGGTGAGGAACTTGCCGCTCGCCGCGCGGTCGGCGTACTTCGCGTTGCGCAGGTGCAGCAGGTATCCGCTCGGCACGAACTTGAACGCGATCCGGCGCTCCAGGCAGTACGCGCGGACCCGTTCGAGGACGGACTCGGCGTTGTCCAGGCACGCCGAGACGTGGATCTTCCAGCCCTGGGAGGGAAGCCGGGCGTCGACGGGCCGCAGCGCCAGCCAGTCCCCGCTGCGGTGCGTCTGCCACCCCGCCGGTACGGGGGCGAGCGCGGCCGGGTAGTTCTCCTCGGCCCGCCGGTACGGCGCGTCGTAGAACCAGCGGTCGGCGTCGCAGAAGGCGGCGTACCCCTTGTTCACACCTGCTCCCTCGGTCGGTGACGTGCCCACGCTGTCACGCGTTCCGAGGGCCGCGACAGTCGCGGCTGTCACCGATGGGGTGTGCAGTACGCACGAGTCACCCAAGGGCCGTCCCCGTCCTCCCCGGCGGGCGCACGACGACAGCTACGGCACCTCGCCGCGTTGTCGCAACACCGGGATGACGGGACAGCCCTCAGGCCGTCGACGGGTCAGTCCTTGCTCGCCGACTGCCAGCTCATGTCCCACCCGTACTCGATGTCCGCCGCCTGCTGCTTGAAGATGCCGGGCGCCGGCAGGAGGTACTTCGCCTCCCGCCGGACGATCAACTCCCCGCCCACGTTCTCGATCAGGGCGATCGCGGCCACCGGTGAGGGGACGGTGCACTCGTCCAGGCGCACCTCGATCGGCGGACCGACGGGCGGATGAAGGGTGGCGACCCCTTGAAGCCCCGAGAAGCTGGTGGCCCCGGCGTAGATGACCACGAACACCAGGACGCGCTTGATCTCGGCCGCGTGATCAAGGTTGATCATGAGGTTCTCGCCGGCCTCGCTCGCACCGGTCCGGTCGTCGTGGTCCAGCTGGATGTACGGCGGCTGGTGGAACGAGCCGAACTGGTTGTCGATGGGGTGCACGATCCCCTTCGTTCCGTTCCGCAGCTCCCACAGGCAGGAGAGGTCGAGGTCGACGTCCTCCAGTCGGACGGCGTCCTTCCCCTTACGCATCCATCCGCGCGGCGGTGCCGCGGCGCTCCATGTGAGATTGACCCGCATGCCCCCGGAGGTGGCCCCCTGCTTGGTCAGCGACACCGCGGGGGCCGCCTTCGTCAAGGTGATCTTCGACAGCTGTACCGGCCGGGCAGGCGTGGGAGGGTTCACCTCCCGCTGTACGGGCGCAGGCGCCGGCGCAGGCGGGGTCGGGGTCGGGGCCGGATCGTCGACCGTGATCCCGAAGTCGGCGGCGAGGCCGGCCAGTCCGGAGGCGTACCCCTGACCCACCGCCCGGAACTTCCACGCACCCGCCCGCCGGTACAGCTCCCCGAGCACGAACGCGGTCTCCGAGGTGGCATCCGTGGCATCGAACCGTGCCGTCTCCACGCCGCTCCGCGCGTCCAGCACGCGTACGAAGAGGCCGGACACCTGACCGAACGTGCCGTCGGTGGAAGCCGCGATCACCACGGTCCCGATCTCCTCCTCCACGCCGGACAGCGTCACCCCGATCGTTTCGAGCACGCCCGTGCCGTCCTGGTGCCGTCCCTCGTGGCGCACGGCACCACTGGGGTGCACGGGCTGGTTGTAGAACACGAAGTCGTCGTCCGAACGCACCTTGCCGGCAGTTGTCAGCAGCAGGGCCGACACATCCACATCCGACGCTCCAGGACCCCCTCGCCAACCCAGCTCCACCCGGACCGTGGCACTCGGCACCGGTACGTTGGCACCCTTCCGCATGGACATGCGGTCCCCCCTTCCGCTACTTCTCTCCCACTCCCGCAGCGTACGAGGATTCGGCCCGCTCCCCTCCCCGAAGGCGGCGATTGCTTCCGTACCGGGGGAAGTCGTGGCGTCCCGGCATGATGGGGCGGTGATCACCATTCATCTGAAATACGA
>NZ_JBSGZP010000612.1:0-4430 GCF_053611065.1 Streptomyces sp. NPDC054840 | reverse complement strand
GCTCGTACTGCGACACCGCGACACCGCCGAGCGCCACGGCCCCCGCGAGGCAGGCCGCCAGAGCCCAGCTCGGCACCGGCCGCCAGCGGGGCCGTACGTGTCCGCCGCGGGCGGCCCTCACCGTCGTGGGCGGATCCTGGCGTACGGTCGCGATCCGGCGCATCACCTCGCTGCGCAGCGCGGCACTCGGCGGCGCCGCGACGGCGAGCCCGAGGCGCGTGACGGTCTCGGAGAACTCCCGGACCTCCTGGGCGCAGGCAGGGCAGTCGGTGAGGTGCCGCTCGACGGCGGCCCGTTCGCCCGGTTCCAGGGCGTCGAGGACGTACGCGCCCGTCAACGTATGCAGATCCGCGGTGTTCACACGCCCACCCCCAGGCAGTCACGAAGCCGGATGAGCCCGTCGCGCAGCCGCGTCTTCACGGTACCCAACGGAAGGGCCAGCAACTCCGCGACCTCCCGGTGGGTCAGGCCGCGGTAGTACGCCAGCGTGACCGACTGGCGCTGCAGTTCGCTGAGTCCGTGCAGACAGCGCCGTACCTGCTCGCGCTCCAGCCGGTTCTCCACCTGCTCCACCACCTCGTCGTAGGCCGTGGTGTGGTCCAGCAGCGCCGCCCGCTTCTCGCGGTTGGTCGACGCCTGCGCGGAACGGACCCGGTCGACGGCCCGGCGGTGGGCCAGGGTCAGCACCCAGTTCATCACCGAGCCCCGAGCGGGCTGGTAGCGGGCGGCGGTCCGCCAGAGTTCGACCAGTACCTCCTGGGCGACCTCCTCGGACTGGGCCGGGTCCCGCAGGACGGTCCGTACGAGACCCAGTACGGGGCCCGACACCGCCTCGAAGACGGCCGTGAACGCCTGCTGATCACCGCGGGCCACCCGGCCCATCAGTTCCGGCAGATCGGGAGCGGCCGACGGGTGCCGGCCTATGCGCACGTTCTCTCTCACCGGGGAGGTCCTCCAGGAGTACTCGGTTGCACGGCTCATTCGGAGCCACGGACGGTTCGGATCGGTCTCGGCGGACGGCGATGCGCGACCGGCGTCGGAAGCCGTTCGTCAGCTTGTGCGGGTCACCACTCGTTCCGGTGGTGAGGCCATCCGGATGAGGGCCGGTGCCGAACAGGCAGCGTGATTCATCGAGGGGTGGGTCCGCAGACTCAGGAGAGACCATGAGCATCCAGACCTCCCGCCGCGCCGCCTTCGCCGTCACCGCCGCGGTACTGCTTCCGCTGGCACTGTCGGCCTGTTCGGAGGAGAGTACGAGCAAGAGGGAGTCCGCCGCGATCGATGCGGTCACTTCCCCCCGGCCGACCGGCGAGTCGGGACCGGTCTCGGACGGTCCGTTCGGGCCGGCCTGCGCCTCGGTGCCCAAGGACGGCGCGGGCTCCTTCAGCGGTATGGCGAAGGACCCGGTCGCGACCGCCGCCTCGCACAACCCGGCGCTGTCGACCCTGGTCACGGCCGTGAAGAAGGCCGGCTTGGTGGACACCCTGAACAACGCGGAGAACATCACGGTGTTCGCGCCGACCGACGACGCGTTCGCGAAGATCCCGAAGGCGGACCTGGACAAGGTCCTGGCCGACAAGGAGACCCTGACCAAGATCCTCACGTACCACGTGGTGGGCGAGCGGCTCACCCCGGAGCAGTTGGGGAACGGCTCCTTCGCCACCCTCCAGAAGGGGATGATCACCACCATGGGGTCGGGCACGAGCTACCGGGTGAACAACTCCTCCGCGGTCGTCTGCGGCAACGTCCCCACCTCCAACGCCACCGTCTACATCGTCGACACGGTCCTCATGCCGCAGTAGGCGCGCTCCGCTCGATCCGCTCGTGGGCGACGGTCCGCGCATCCGGCCGGACCGTACCCCCGGAAGAACTCCGGGGGAGCCCCCGCGACACCCGATCGGAGCGACTAGATGACGGACGCACAAGGACCCACGGCGCCGGGCACACGGTGCCTGGTCACCGGAGCCACCGGCTACATCGGCGGCCGGCTCGTCCCCGAGCTCATCACCGCCGGCCACCGGGTGCGCTGCCTCGCCCGCACCCCGGAGAAGCTGCGCGACCACCCCTGGGCCGGGCAGGCGGAGATCGTCCGCGGCGACGTCACCGACGCCGCGTCGCTCGTCCCCGCCCTGCGGGACGTCGACGTCGCCTACTACCTCGTGCACGCCCTCGGCACCGGGCGCGACTTCGAGCACACCGACCGTCTCGCGGCGCGGAACTTCGCCGAACAGGCCCGCGCCGCCGGCGTCCGCCGCATCGTCTACCTGGGCGGACTCACCCCGAGCGGGGTGCCCGACCAGGACCTCTCCCCCCATCTGCGCTCCCGCGCGGAGGTCGGGCGCATCCTCCTGGACTCCGGGGTCCCCACCACGGTGCTCCGCGCCGCCGTCATCATCGGCTCCGGCTCGGCCTCCTTCGAGATGCTCCGCTACCTGACCGAGCGACTGCCCGTGATGGTCACCCCCAGCTGGGTGCGCACCCGCATCCAGCCCATCGCCGTCCGCGACGTACTGCGCTACCTGGTCGGCAGCGCCCACATGCCCGCCGAGGTCAGCCGCGCCTTCGACATCGGCGGCCCCGACGTCCTCACCTACCTCGACATGATGCGCCGCTACGCCCGTGTCGACGGGCTGCCCCAGCGGCTCATCCTGCCCGTACCGGTCCTCACCCCGCGGCTGTCCAGCCACTGGGTCGGCCTGGTCACCCCGGTGCCCCGCGGCATCGCCCGCCCCCTCGCCGAATCCCTCAAGTACGAGGTCGTCTGCGACGAGCACGACATCGCCACCTGGGTGCCCGACCCGCCCGGCACGCCCCTCGACTTCGACACGGCCCTCTCGTACGCCCTCCAGAAGGTCCGCGACGCCCAGGTCCTCACCCGCTGGTCCTCCGCCTCCGTGCCCGGTGCGCCGAGCGACCCGCTGCCCACCGACCCGGACTGGGCCGGCGGCAGCCTCTACTCCGATGTCCGTGAGCGCACCGTCGAGGCCTCACCCCAGGCCCTGTGGCGGGTCGTGGAGGGGATCGGCGGGGAGAACGGCTGGTACTCCTTCCCGCTCGCCTGGGCCGTCCGCGGCTGGTTCGACCGGCTCGTCGGGGGCGTCGGGCTGCGCAGGGGCCGGCGCGACTCCGCCCACCTGAGGGTCGGCGACTCACTCGACTTCTGGCGGGTCGAGGAGATCGAACGCGGCCGGCTGCTCAGGCTCCGCGCCGAGATGCGGCTGCCCGGCCTCGCCTGGCTGGAGATGTACGCCGAGCAGGACGGGGACGGACGCACCCGGTACCGGCAGCGTGCGCTGTTCCACCCGCGTGGCCTGGCCGGTCACCTGTACTGGTGGAGCGTCTCGCCGTTCCACGCCCTGGTCTTCGGGGGCATGGCCCGCAACATCGCGCGCACGGCGGAGGCGGGTGACGACCGCGGGCCGGCCGCACCCCCCGTATCCACCCCGTCCGCTGCATCCGCAGCGGCCGCCCGCGCCGAATGACGGGCAAGGCCAGCCCAGCGACCACCGCGCGGCACCCGCAGGGTCCGCCCGGTGCCCCGATGCCAGGAGCAGCACCATGAACGTCTCGGTCGTCCTGTTCACCTCGGACCTCCGCGTCCATGACCATCCGCCTCTGCGCGCCGCGCTGGGCTCCGGGAACGAGACCGTCCCGCTCTTCGTCCGGGACCCGGCCGTCGACCGCGCCGGCTTCGCGGCGCCCAACCGGCTCGCCTTCCTCGCGGACTGCCTGGCCGGACTCGACTCCGGGCTGCGCGAGCGCGGCGGCCGCCTCGTGGTGCGCTCGGGGGACCCCGTCGCCGAGGTGCGCGCCGTCGTACGGCAGGCCGACGCCGACGAGGTGCACATGGCGGCCGGGTGCACTGCCTTCGCCCTCCGCCGCGAGGAGCGGCTGCGCAGCGCGCTGGAGGCCGACGGGCGGCGGCTGTACGTCCACGACGGTGTCGTCACCGCCCTGCCCGCCGGCGCCGTGACGCCGAGCGGATCCGATCACTTCGCCGTCTTCACCCCGTACTTCAGGCGCTGGTCGGACCAGCGGCTGCGCGAGCCGCTCGCGGCGCCGCAGCAGGTCCGGGTGCCCGGCGCGATCCGCTCCGAGGCGCTCCCGTCCCGCGCCGAGGTCGCGTCCGTCTCGGCGGGCCTGGCCACCGGGGGCGAGCGGGAGGGCCGGCAGCGGCTGGTGGACTGGCTGGGGGAGTACGCCGACGGGTACGAGGAAGGCCACGACGACCTCCCGGGCGACGCCACCTCCCGCCTCTCCCCGTACGTCCACTTCGGCGCGGTCTCGGCGGCCGAGGCCGTGCACCGGGCGCGGTCCCGGGGCGGAGCGGGCGCCGAGGCCTTCGTACGGCAGCTCTGCTGGCGCGACTTCCAGTACCAACTCCTCGCCGCCCGCCCCGGCGCGGCCGCCCGGGACTACCGCACGCGGGC
>NZ_JBSGZP010000611.1:0-4445 GCF_053611065.1 Streptomyces sp. NPDC054840 | reverse complement strand
GGACGCGCCGGCCGGGCGACTGCGGCGCGAGCTCGACGCGGGGCGGCTGCGACCGGACGCCGATCCGCGGGCCGCCGCGGCCCTGCTGCTCGGCGCCTGCTTCCGGCGGGCCTTCTTCCTGCACTTCTCCGGGGCGCACGCGGTCCAGCCCGTCGAGGAGTTCGCCCCGGCCGTGGGCCGTACCGTGTGGGCGGCGCCGATGCGAGCCGAGCCGATCCGAGCCGCCCCGTCAGAGTTCCGCCGCGTACGGCGGCTCCGCGCCCGCCCGGGTGCAGGTCAGGGCCGCCGCGTGGGCGGCGTGGGCCAGGACCTCCGGCCAGTCCACCGGGCCGCCCGGCGCGATGGTGAGCCGGTGCAGCAGGGCCGCGTTGACGGTGTCGCCCGCGCCGATCGTGTCCACCACTGCCACCGGACGGGCCGCCGCCGAGTACTCCCCGCCCTCCCGCGTCCGGACCGTCAGGCCCGCCGCGCCGCGGGTCAGCACCACCGCGGAGGGCCCCACAGCCAGCCAGTCCTCGACCCGGCCGCCCAGCCAGGCCGCGTCCTCCTCCGACAGCTTGAGGACGCTCGTGTGCGGCAGCAGCCGCTCCAGGAAACGCGCGCGGTATCCAGCGGGGTCCGCTATCAGTGCCGGCCGGATGTTGGGGTCCAACAGGGTCAGCACCCCGCGCCGGGACTCCCGGCGGAGCAAGGCCTCGTACGCGCTCGCACCTGGTTCCAGGGCCAGCGAACAGGTGCCGAGCGCGAGGGCCCGTACCCCGTCGGGCAGGGCGGGCGGCAGCGTGAACAGCCGGTCCGCCGTGCCCTCGACGTAGAAGCCGTACGAGGCCGAGCCGTCCGGGGCCAGCGAGGGCACGGCGAGCGTGGTCGGCTCCGGTCCGCGCTGGACCAGCGACAGGTCCACCCCGGCGTCCCGCAGCCCGGCCAGCAGACTCTCGCCGAAGCCGTCCGAGGAGACTCGGGAGCAGAACGCCACCTCGGCGCCGAGCCGCCCGAGCGCGAGCGCGGTGTTGTACGGTCCGCCGCCCGGCCGGGGCAGCAGCGCCCCGGGCGGCCGGGCGACGGGCACCAGGTCGATGAGGGCTTCTCCGCCGACGACGATCACGCGGGGGAAGTTACCTCATGGGACGGGGGTATCGTCGGGTGGGCCGGTGCCCGGGCCGGGTTCCGGCCCGCGCCCGCCCCCGCAGCCCGCCCCCGTACGCCTTCCCCACGGACCCGTGCCCCGTCCCGTAGCTCAGGAGAACCGCATGCCCGCGCCGCAGTCGCCCGCCCGCCGTACCGTCCTCAAGGGCGCCGCCGCGCTCGCCGGGGCCACGGGCGCCGGGGTGGCCCTCGCGGCCTGCTCCACCGAGACCGACAGCGCAGGCAACACCCCCGCCACCCCCACCGCGCCGGTGGACCTGGGCGCCGCGGCCGACGTCCCGGTGGGCGGGGCGAAGCTGTACCGGCAGGAAAAGCTGCTCGTCAGCTGCCCGGCGGAGGGCGAGTACAAGGCCTTCAGCGCCCAGTGCACGCATGCCGGCTGCGTCCTGGACAAGATCGTCGAGGGTGAGGGGAACTGCCCCTGCCACGGCAGCCGCTTCGACGTGAAGACCGGCAAGGTCCTGCGCGGTCCGGCCGCCACCCCGCTGCCCGCGGTCCCGGTCCGGGCCGAGAACGGCAAGCTCGTCGCGGGCTGACCCGCGTCCGCTCCCGGGACCGCGGCCGGACCTCAGTCCCAGTCCCAGGCGATCCCGAGGATCCCGCGCCGCACCGACTGCTCCACCAGATGCACCGCCCGGTGCCGGCCGCTGGGCGTCAGGTCCACGAGGCCGGTGCGCGGGGCCTCGGGACCGCCCCGGGCGAAGCGCCGGCAGCGCACCGGCAGGGCCGCCGCGTCGAAGCCGACCTGGAGCATGTACTGGCCGCCGGCGTAGCTGAACCCGCGGACGTACTCGCCGCTGCGGGCTCCGGTGCCGTCCTCGACCGCGTAGCCGAAGACGTGGGTGTCCCCGCGCCGCAGCCGCGCGTCGAAGAGCAGCTCCGCGACCACCACCCCGGACTCCGGGTGGCACCGCACCCGGCCCGTGCGGCAGTTCTCGTACGCCGTCACGCGCATCCGGGACCCGTCGCACCCGGGGTCGCCGTGGTGGACGGCGAGGTAGCGGTCGACGCCGTCGCGGTGCGCCCGGACGATCTGCTGCGACTCGCGGACCCGCAGTTCGCCCGCCGGGCCGATGCGGACCCGCTCGTGGTGGCCCACCGAGTGCAGCCCGCCGTCCGGCGGGAGGTCCATCCCGTCCAGGAGCCGCTCCACCGTCCCGCCCATGCTGAACAGCGCCCGGTAGGAGCGGGTGGGCGGGCGCGCGGACCCGCGGCCGGGATCCTGGGCGGCCAGCAGGCGCAGGAGGGCGCCGTCGGGCAGTTCCAGGATCCGCTCCAGGGCGGTGACCGCCCGCAGTGACTCCGGGTGACGCGGCCGCCGGGCGCCCTGCTGCCAGTAACTGAGGCTGGTCACACCCACTTCGATGCCCTGCGCGGCGAGCCGGTGCTGCACCCGGTGCAGGGGCAGTCCGCGCGCGGCGAGGGCTGCGCGCAGCGCGAGGTGGAACGGGCCGCCGCGCAGCAACTGGCCGAGTTCCGCCGTGTCCTCGGTCGGTCGCATGGCGACTCCTTCGTGAACGTTCACACGGGCCGGCGCGGGGGATCCGGCGGTGGCTCCGGGAGACCAGGTGACACGGCAGCAACCGTTCACACCGCAGCCCCACCGTTCACACAGCAATGTCATCGCGTATTGAAGCCTGTTGACCTGATCGCGACAACTCCCTGATGCTCCTGAACAGCGTCCGGACGCGCTCCTCCAACCCCCCACACCCCACACCGGGAGGAACGCGATGCGCAACCGAAACCGGCGGCATTCCCCAGCCGCCTGCCTCACCGCCGTACTCACCGCCCTGCTGTTCGCCCTGCCCCTCGGCACCGGCACCGGCACCGCCGCCGCTGCCGGGGCCGGGGCCGGGGCCGGCGCCGACTCCGCCCTCGCCGCCAAGCGCCTGAACATCACCATGCAGGCCCAGACGAAGACGAACTGGTGCTGGGCCGCCGGCGGCAACACCATCGCCACCTGGTTCGGCCGGAACTACAGCCAGAACCAGTTCTGCAACGCCGCCTTCAACCGCCAGCAGGGCAGCGAATGCCCCAACAACCAGGCCACCCTCGGCAACGTCCAGACCGGCCTGCGCTGGGCGGGCATCAACCCCGGCTCGTACGTCAACGGCTGGCTCCAGTACTCCACCGTCCAGACCGAGATCAACGCCGACCGGCCCATCGAGACCCGCATCCAGTGGTCCAGCGGCGGCGGCCACATGCACGTCGTCCACGGGTACGACACCGCCAGCAACTGGGTCCACTGGGGCGACCCCTGGCCCTCCAGCGACCGCTACAACTGGGCCTCGCACGCCTGGTACGTCAACAACGGCACCTTCTCCTGGACGCACTCCCTCTACCGGATCGGGGCGTGACCGCCATGACCCTGCGCGCCACCGCCGCCGCGGTCCTCGCCGCCACCGCCCTCCTCGGCCTCGCCCCGCGGGCCGCCGCGACCCCCGCGGGTCCGGTGCCGCAGCCCCGAACCGCCACCGCCGAGGACAAGGCCGCCGCCGCGCGGGCGGCCACCGCCCCCGACACCCTGGCCACCCTCTCCCGCTTCTTCGCCCGGGAGGGCAAGGTCTCCCTCACGGCCGCCCAGCCCCGGATCGAGGGCGAGGTGATACCGGTCAACCATCTCTCCCCGGAGTTCGTCGCGGGCAGAGCCGGCGCGCCCGTCGCCCGCCTGGAATTCCTCGCCGGCAAGGCCGTTTCCTCCGATGGGCAGCAGGCCGCGCTGTGGAGCGCCCGGACGGAAGCCGGCTGGGCGGTCGTGAACATCGCCACCGGGGACGACGAGTTCCGCTACGCGCAGCTGGGCGCGGCGGAACTGCCCGGCGGGACGGTGTTCCGGGAGCCGCAGATCGACGCCTGGTACGTGGCCGGGGGCAGCAGGGTGCTCCCACTGGACGAGGACGCCGTACGCGCCGTGGGCGCGGGGGGCACGACGCTCGGCGCCTACCGCGCGCGGGTCGTCAAGGCGTACGGGGACAAGCTCCCCGGCTCCGGCTATGCCGAGGCGGGCATGGCGGGTGGCTACGCCGACGCCGGGCCGGCCGCCGCGGGTTCTGACGGCGGCCTGCCGGTGACGGCGGGGGCCGCGGCCGGTGCGGCGGCGCTCGGGGCGCTGGGCGTGGCCGCCGTGCGGCGGTCGCGCCGCTCGGTCGGGCAGGGGTAGGTCCGGCCTCCTCCGGGGCCCGGCTCCTTCCGAGGTCGTGTCCGCAAAGGAGCGCCGGCCCCCCGAAGGGCGGGCCCCGCGGCGAGGTGCGGTGCCGGCCGTCGCGGGGCAGGCGGGCCCTGGCGGACACGACCTACGG
>NZ_JBSGZP010000610.1:0-4447 GCF_053611065.1 Streptomyces sp. NPDC054840 | reverse complement strand
GAGCCGGGGCGTCGGTGTGCCGGGACCCGTTCGTCCGGGAGGGCCGCTCAAAGCCTCCCGCGGGCACGTGTCCCGGCCGGCTGATACCCACGGAAACCCCCCCAGGTCTCCGTGAAACGTCCCCCAAGACGTTCTTGGCATCGCCCCATTAGACCCATGACGACCCCGGATGGTTACGTTGTGGTCACTGTGATCTGCGTCTCCTGTGAAGGAAGTGTGCGGACCATGGGGAGGGGGCGCTAGCGGAAGGACCGCAACCGGAGGCTGTTGGTCACCACGAAGACCGAGGAGAAGGCCATCGCGGCCCCCGCGATCATCGGGTTGAGCAGACCGGCGGCCGCCAGCGGCAGGGCCGCCACGTTGTAGCCGAAGGCCCAGAACAGGTTGCCCTTGATCGTGGCCAGGGTCCGGCGCGAGAGCCGGATCGCGTCCGCCGCGACCCGCAGATCGCCCCGTACGAGGGTCAGGTCGCCCGCCTCGATGGCCGCGTCCGTGCCGGTGCCCATGGCCAGCCCGAGGTCCGCCTGGGCCAGCGCGGCCGCGTCGTTGACCCCGTCGCCGACCATCGCGACCGTACGGCCCTCGGCCTGCAGGCGGCGTACGACGTCCACCTTGTCCTGCGGGAGGACCTCGGCGATCACCTCGTCGATGCCCACCTCGCGGGCCACCGTCGCGGCGACGGCCCGGTTGTCGCCCGTCAGCAGGACCGGGGTGAGGCCGAGCGCCCGCAGCCGCGAGACCGCCTCGGCGCTGGTCTCCTTCACCGCGTCGGCGACGGTCAGGACCCCGCGGGCCGCGCCGTCCCAGGCCACCAGGACAGCGGTGCTGCCCGCGGCCTCGGCGGCCGCCTTGGCCTCGGCGAGGGCGGCCGGCAGTTCGATCGACCAGTCGGCCAGCAGCCGCTCGCGGCCCACCAGGACGGCGTGTCCGTCGACCACGCCCTGGACGCCGAGTCCGGCGACGTTCTCGAAGGACTCCGGAACCGGCAGGGAGCCGGCCCGCTCCGCCGCCCCGGTGGCGACGGCCTTTGCGATCGGGTGCTCCGAGGCGTGCTCCAGGGACCCGGCGAGGCGCAGGAGTTCGCGTTCGTCGACGCCCGCGGCGGTGAAGACGCCGGCGAGGGTCATCCGGCCTGTGGTGACGGTGCCGGTCTTGTCCAGGACGACGGTGTCCACACGGCGGGTGGATTCCAGCACCTCGGGCCCCTTGATCAGGATGCCGAGCTGCGCGCCCCGCCCGGTGCCGACCATCAGTGCGGTCGGGGTGGCCAGGCCCAGGGCGCAGGGGCAGGCGATGATCAGGACGGCCACGGCGGCGGTGAAGGCGGCGGTCGGGTCGTCGGTGATCAGCAGCCAGGTGATCCAGGTACCGACGGCGAGCACCAGGACGACGGGTACGAAGATCCCGGAGATCTGGTCGGCGAGGCGCTGCACCTCGGCCTTGCCGTTCTGCGCGGCCTCCACCATCTTCGCCATCCGGGCGAGCTGGGTGTCGGCGCCGATCCGGGTGGCCTCGACGACCAGGCGTCCGGAGGTGTTGACGGTGGCTCCGGTGACGGAGTCGCCCACGGTGACGTCGACCGGGACGGACTCGCCGGTCAGCATGGAGGCGTCCACGGCGGAGCCGCCCTCGATGACGGCGCCGTCGGTGGCGATCTTCTCGCCGGGGTGGACGACGAAGCGGTCGCCGACCGCGAGCGCGCTCACCGGGATCCGTACCTCCTGCCCCGCACGGAGGACGACGACGTCCTTGGCGCCCAGCTCCAGCAGGGCCTTGAGGGCGGCGCCCGCCTTCCGCTTGGAGCGGGCCTCCAGGTAGCGGCCCAGCAGGATGAAGGAGACGACGCCGGCCGCGACCTCCAGGTAGATGGCGGAGGATCCGTCCGTGCGGGAGATCGTGAGGTCGAAGCCGTGGCGCATGCCGGGCATGCCCGCGTGGCCGAAGAACAGGGCCCACAGTGACCAGGCGAAGGCTGCCAGCGTGCCGACCGAGACCAGGGTGTCCATGGTGGCGGCGCCGTGCCGGGCATTGGTCCAGGCGGCCTTGTGGAAGGGGTAGCCGCCCCAGACGACGACGGGGGCCGCGAGGGTCAGGGAGAGCCACTGCCAGTTGTCGAACTGGAGGGCCGGGATCATCGCGAGCAGGATCACGGGCAGGGCGAGCGCGACGGAGACCAGCAGGCGCTGCCGCAGCGCGGCGAGCACCGGGTCGGGCGTTTCGGCCCCGCTTTCGGCGCGTACCGCTTCGGCGGCTTCCGGGGCGGGCGGCGGCGGGGGCTCCTCGGCGGTGTAGCCGGTCTTGACGACGGTCGCGATCAGGTCGGCGACCTGCACATCGCCGGTGTAGGAGACGCGGGCCTTCTCGGTGGCGTAGTTCACCGAGGCCTCGACGCCGTCCATCCGGTTGAGCTTCTTCTCGATGCGGGCGGCGCAGGAGGCGCAGGTCATCCCGCCGATCGAGAGCTCGACCGCCGTTATCGGTCCGTCGTGCAGTGTGCTGCTGGTCATGTTCCGGCTCCAGGGGGATGGCCGGGCCGTACGGGACCAGTATGAGCTGGCCGGCACGGCCCGGCGGGGTCCCGCGGGGCTGCCGCGGGTGCCGTGCGGGTGGGGCGCGCCGCTCAGATCTGTCCGGCGAACTCGTAGCCGGCCTCGTCCACCGCGGCGCGGACGTCCTCGTCGGCGAGCGGGGCGGCGGAGACCACGGTGACCTCGCCGGTCGCGGCGACGGCCTTGACCGTGCTGACGCCCGGCAGGGCGGAGATCTCGGTGGTCACCGCGCCCTCGCAGTGTCCGCAGGTCATGCCGGTCACCCGGTAGACGGTGGTGGTCTGGGTGTCCGTCTCGGCGGTCATGTCGTTCTCCTCTTCAGGGGCGTGTGCCGGTCACCGGGAGGGGCGGCCGATGGCTCCACCGTCCTCCCGACACTTCGAGACTATACCCCTGGGGGGTACCAAAGCGAGTACCGGCTCCCGTCTTTCGATCCTCGCGGGAAAACTGGCCGATATGGGTGGAACTGTACGGAAATAGCCGATATGGATCACTCGGGAAGCCCCGCCCCTGATCGCGGCTGCCGCGTACGCGCGCCCCGGCTCGCGTGCGGGGTGTCGCGGCGGATGGGCCCAGGCCGGTCATCGCCGTGCCGCTGCTGCTGGGCGGGGGCGCCCCGGCCGGCTGCTCGGGGCGGTGTCGACGGCCTTCGCCGCCGACCGGGGTCGGCGCGGTTCGGGTCCCCCGCGCTGCCGCTGATGGGGCCATCATGACGTGGGGCGCGGCGAGGCGGGCTGACGGGGCCGGGCGAGGCGGCTGCGCCGGTGGGCGGCCGGGATGCTGTCCGTCCCGGCGTTCGCGCTGGTGGGCCTGCGGCCGCCGGCCCGCGCGCGGGTCCGAGGACGCCGAGGTGGTGCGGGCCGGGCGGGCCGGGCGGGTCAGTGAGGGGGAGTCCGGGTGATCATCGGCTCCAGGTAGCGCAGCAGGACGGTCTTGAGTTCGGCGGTGTAGGCGGCGCGTTCGTCGCCCTCGTGGGCCAGGATCAGGTCGAGGGACGACTTGAAGATGCCCAGGATCATGTTCGAGATGTGGGCGAGCTCCTGGGCCGAGGCCTGGGGGCAGAAGTCGCGCAGCACGGCCTCGATGCGGGTGAGCAGGCCGGTGTGCAGTTCCTCGTGCTCCTGGGCGATGCCGGGGACGCCGGTGCCGTGCATGAGGGCCCAGAAGGCGGGGTTCTCGCAGTTGAAGGCGATGACCGGGTCGAGGACGGCGTCGAGCAGCTCGGGCAGGGGGCGCTGGAGGTTCTCGGGGCGGAAGGCTTGTCCGTGCGTCTCGTGCGCCCGCTGGAGGAGCTGCCCGCCGAGCTCGATCGCGATGGCCTCCTTGTTGGGGAAGTACTGGTAGAGGGTGCCCGGCGACACGCCCGCCTCGCGGGCGATGGCGTTGGTGCTGGCCGAGGCGTAGCCGGTACGGCAGAACACGCCGGCGGCGGCGGACAGCAGCTGGGAGATCCGGCGTTCGCCACGGGCCTGGCGGCGGCGCGGAGTGGCGGTGGTCCCGGTCTCGGCCGTGGCTGTCGCGGCGGAAGGGCTCGCGGTCCGGCTTCCGGTCCCCTTTTCAGCGTTTTTGTCCATGCGTGTCCCCGGCATGTCCAATCCCCTGCTTCCCGTGGGTGATTGACAAACACGAGTGCTCGTGTTTGCCAGTCTAAGCTGCCTGGCAATCACGGTGAAGGGGACACCGAGTCATGTCCGAAGTCAAGAAACCGCCGTCCTCCGAGGCGGACGCGGGGTGGACCCGGTTCGTCACGGCCCGGCCGCGGCTCACGCTGCTGCTCGCCCTGCTGGTCACGGCCCTGGCCGTGGTCGCCGGCGGCGGCGTCGCCGACCGGCTGGGAAGTGGCGGCTGGGAGGACCCGGGCGCCCAGTCCACCTACGCCGCACGGGCCCTGGAGAGGG
>NZ_JBSGZP010000609.1:1354-4449 GCF_053611065.1 Streptomyces sp. NPDC054840 | reverse complement strand
CGCCCCGATCGCGGTGAAGGCCGCGATCTGCCCGAGGGCGAAGACGTCCGTGGCCGGGGTGACCGTGCCGGCCGAGGCCTGTTCGGGCGCCATGAAGGCCGGGGTGCCGACGCTGACGCCGGTGCTGGTCAGGGCGGTGGAGTCGGCGGCCCGGGCGATGCCGAAGTCGATGACGCGCGGGCCGTCGGAGGCGAGCAGCACGTTGGCGGGCTTCAGGTCCCGGTGGACGATGCCCGCCCCATGGATGACGTTCAGCGCCTCGGCGACCCCGACGGTCAGCAGCAGCACGCTGCGCACCGGCAGCGCCCCATGCCGGGCCACGGCGTGGGCGAGCGAGGGGCCGGGCACGTAGGCCGTGGCCAGCCAGGGCTGGGCGCCTTCGGTGTCCGAGTCGATGACCGGTGCGGTGTAGAGCCCCTGGACCCGCTCCGCGGCCCGCACCTCCTGCTGGAAGCGCCGCCGGAACTCGGGGTCCTCGCTGAACTCGGGCCGGATCACCTTGATGGCGATGGGCCGGCCGCCCGGAGTGTAGGAGAGGTAGACCTTGCCCATGCCGCCCGCGCCCAGCACGGCCGCCAGGCGGTAGCCGCCCACGACGGCAGGGTCGTCCGCCCTGAGCGGCTGGAAGAAGTCGGCGGGAGGTGCACTACCCATGGGGACCCATCTCTGATTGCGGCGATCCAGCACCTGCCGGCGCCCCGAAGTCAACCGAGAGCGTACCCAATGCCCGGACGGTCCCCGCCCCGAGCCGTCGGACCGCCGCCCCCTCTCCGGGAGTTGGCAGCTCAGGCGGCCAGGGGGCGGGGCGGCTCCGCCGCTACCAGCCGAAGCGGCGGTTGACCACGGCCGCGAACTCATCGAAGGTCAGCACGCGGTCGCCGTTCTGGTCGGCCGCGTCGAAGAGCGCCGAGGAGTCGTCGGTGCCCCCGACGCCCCAGAAGGGGATCGCTCCCCGCGCCGCGAGGGTCGGACCCTTGGAGCGCAGGGCACCGATGACCTCGGCACGGGTCAGCGTGCCGTCCTGGTCGAGGTCGAGGGCATCGAAGAGGCGCCGGGCCTTCTCGCTCATCACGTGGTCCTCTCAGAGGTACACGCACCGCCTCCCGGGCGGCGCGTCGTGCACGGGAGGACGTCGTAGAACCCTGCGAGGTTGCCCCACCGGGCGTCGGATTCGCCACTCCGGGCGTGCTCACGCCCGGCGCGGGCCGACCAGGCCGCGCCGCGCGCCGCGGAAAGGACCGGCGAACCCGGCCACGGGAGCGACCAGTCGCTCGAACGAGTCGGCCCCCGTGTCACCAGGTGACGTACAGGTCCTGCGGTCGTGAGGTGGCACGACGCCCAGGCGCGGCGTGACGAGCTGTACCGCGACCCCCAACCGCTCTACGGCCGCGCGCGCCGGGCCGAGGGGCTGATGTACGTACCCGAATCCGGCGCTCCGGGTACGGGGCCCGAGGCTGCCCCGGCTCCCAACTGGCTCGTGAGCGGTTCCGGCTGACACCCGACCCGATCCGGCACACCCCGGCGTGTCGGACGCTTTTTTGTCCGCAGGGTAGAAGCCTTGCCCAGATCAGCGCCGTGCGCGATAGCCTCCACAGAGGGTCGGGCTACGGAAAAACCTTTCCGAAAGCGAGCGATCGGAGCGCGCGCCGCACTCGGAACCGTCCGCTACGCACGGCCCCGCGGACACCATGGACCTGCCGTCGTCTGCGCACCCGCGCACTCCCTGGAGGGACACACGTGAAGGACTCGAAGGACAGGCTGGAAGCACTGCGGGCCGAGATCGAGCGCCGCAATCCCGCGCAGCCCGAGTTCCATCAGGCGGTACGGGAGGTCCTCGAGACCCTGGCCCCCGTCTTCACCGCCCGGCCCGAGTACGCCGACCCGGCCGTGGCCCTCGTGGAGCGGCTCACCGAGCCCGAGCGGCAGATCCTCTTCCGCGTCCCGTGGCAGGACGACCGGGGCCGGGTCCACGTCAACCGCGGATACCGCGTCGAGTTCAACAGTGCGCTCGGCCCGTACAAGGGGGGCTTGCGCTTCCACCCGTCGGTGGACCTCGGCGTGGTGAAGTTCCTCGGCTTCGAGCAGATCTTCAAGAACGCCCTGACCGGCCTCGGGATCGGCGGCGGCAAGGGCGGCAGCGACTTCGACCCGCACGGCCGGTCGGACGCCGAGGTCATGCGGTTCTGCCAGTCCTTCATGACCGAGCTGCACCGGCACATCGGAGAGCACACCGACGTGCCCGCCGGGGACATCGGGGTCGGCGGCCGCGAGATCGGCTACCTCTTCGGCCAGTACCGGCGCATCACCAACCGCTGGGAGGCCGGGGTCCTGACCGGGAAGGGACAGGGCTGGGGCGGCTCCGCGATCCGGCCGCAGGCGACCGGCTACGGCAGTGTGCTGTTCGCCGCCGAGATGCTGGCGGTCCGCGGCGAGTCGCTGGACGGGCTGACCGCGGTGGTCTCCGGATCGGGCAACGTCGCGCTGTACACGATCGAGAAGCTGCAGCACCTCGGCGCGAACCCGCTGACCTGTTCGGACTCCCAGGGCTACGTCGTCGACGACAAGGGCATCGACCTCGCGCTGCTCAAGCAGGTCAAGGAGGTCGAGCGGGGCCGCGTGAGCGAGTACGTGGCGCGGCGCGGATCCTCGGCGCGGTTCGTGCCCGGTAGGCGGGTCTGGGAGGTGCCGGCGGACATCGCCTTCCCCTCGGCCACACAGAACGAACTGGACGCGCAGGACGCCCGTACGCTCGTCGCGGGCGGAGTCAAGGCGGTCTCCGAGGGCGCCAACATGCCGACCACCCCGGAGGCCGTACGGATCCTGCAGAAGGCCGGGGTCGCGTTCGGGCCCGGCAAGGCTGCCAACGCGGGCGGGGTGGCGGTCAGCGCCCTCGAAATGAGCCAGAACGCCGGCCGGGTGGCCTGGAGTGCGCAGCGGGTCGAGGAGGAGCTCGCGGGCATCATGCGCTCGATCCACGCCGTCGCCCACGAGACCGCCGAGCGCTACGGGACCCCGGGCGACTACGTCACCGGCGCGAACATCGCCGGCTTCGAGCGGGTCGCGGACGCGATGCTGGCGCAGGGCGTCATCTGATC
>NZ_JBSGZP010000609.1:0-1344 GCF_053611065.1 Streptomyces sp. NPDC054840 | reverse complement strand
CGACGAGCGGCGCGAGCCCCTGACCGGTCGGCCGGGTGGGTGGACCGGACCGGTGGGCCGGATCGCGGACCGGTCGGGGGGCCGGTCCGCGGGCCGTCGTCACCGCAGGCGGTTCCGGGGCCACGCGCAGCGAGTCGGCACGCCCCGACGTCCGAGGGGCCGGCGGCGCCGGACGGGAAACCGGTATCCGGGAGAGCCCGAGGCCGGTCAGAACACGACGACCGTGAACGGGTTGTCCACGTAATTGCCGCGGAGGTCGCAGGTGTTGATGGTGACGGCGTCCGGGCCGCACACGCGGTTGGGGGTGGTGCTGAAGCTGCGGCGGTTGGAATTCGGCAGCTCGACGGAGACGACGCTGAACGCCAGGTTGACCTCTTCGCTGACATTCACGCAGTACCGACCGGTGTTGATGTGACGTACCCAGTCGATGTTCTTCGACCGCCGGAGCGCGCCGGAGGCCGTGACGTCCGCGGCGGCCTGGACGTAAGGGGAGGTGATCGGCCTCGGGTCGGCCGCGGGGCCGGCCGCCGCGGGGGCGGCGAGAGCGCCGGTCAGGGCGACGACAGCTGGCAGTACGGGGATGAAACGATGCATGGCTGATACTCCCCGCGGAGGCGCCCTGCAGCGAGTTGCGGACGATCCGCCCACATTCGACCGGAACGCTGCGGGGTGCGGTCGCCACGCCGGTCCGGCATCGGCCGACCGGTGCGGAAGGTCACCCGGGTGGCCCGGACGGTTCGGCCGTCGGGGTCATCGCGTCGGCACCCCGGCCCGGCCTCCCGGGCGGCGGCCGTGGTGCCCGGGCCGCAGGGCCGGTGGATGCCGGTGTCCCGCAAGGTGCTCCGCCGCCGACCCCGCGAGCGACGCGCGACGGGCGTGTGCACCGGGCCCACAGCACGCCCACGGTGTTTGCTTGGGCCAGGGGGAAGAAAGAACCGCGTCCGCGGGGACCGCCGTACGCCAGGAGGAACCGAAGAATGAAGTTCGCCCAGATCATCGACTTCGAGACGGAGCGCATCGACGAGGTGCGCGACCTGCTGCGCGCCTACGAGGAGCAGGCCCGCTCGCAGGGCCGCGCCGGTGCCCCGATCACCCGCACCCTCCTCAAGGACCGGGCCAACCCCAACCGCCATCTCGCCGTCGTCGAGTTCGCGTCGCACGAGGAGGCCATGGCCAACAACAACGCGCCCGAAACCGGCGAACTGGCCGCGCAGCTGTCGGCACTGATGACGAGGCCCACCGTCTACACCGACTGCGACGTGCACGAGGAGTGAACACCGGCTGATCCGGGCGGCCCGGCGCCCGTACCACTTCGGCGGTGTGGTCGTCCCGGAGGCCGACGGC
>NZ_JBSGZP010000608.1:0-4466 GCF_053611065.1 Streptomyces sp. NPDC054840 | reverse complement strand
CCGATCCTGATGCTCACCGCCCGCGACACCGTCGGCGACCGCGTCACCGGCCTCGACGCGGGCGCCGACGACTACCTCGTCAAGCCGTTCGAACTCGACGAGCTCTTCGCCCGGGTCCGCGCCCTGCTGCGCCGCAGCTCCTACGCCGCCCCGCAGACCGCCGACGAGGGCCACGAGGACGCCCTGACCTTCGGCGACCTGCGCATGGACCTCGCGACCCGCGAGGTCACCCGGGCCGGGCGGCCGGTGGAGCTGACCCGGACCGAGTTCACCCTGCTGGAGATGTTCCTCGCACACCCCCGCCAGGTCCTGACCCGCGAGCAGATCCTCAAGACCGTCTGGGGCTTCGACTTCGAGCCCAGCTCCAACTCCCTGGACGTGTACGTGATGTACCTGCGCCGCAAGACCGAGGCGGGCGGCGAGCCGCGCCTCGTCCACACCGTGCGCGGGGTCGGCTACGCCCTGCGCGCGGGCGAGAGCGGGCCCGAGTGAGCCCGGCGGCCAGATTCCGCGCGCTGCCGCTGCGCTCCCGCCTCGCCCTGCTGGTCACGGTTGCCGTGGCACTCGCCGTCGCGGGCGTGGCGGCGGTGTCCTGGGTGATGGTCCGCACGCAGCTGAGCGAACAGCTGGACAGCTCGCTGCGCGCCACCGACGCCGCTGCCCAGGCCAACCAGGTCTACGCCAAGCTGCGCTGCGTCCCCGGCCCGCCCCTGCCGGACCAGGCGGCCAACAACCTCAGCGCCCAGGTGCAGATCGTGCTGCAGGACGGCGGCCACTGCTGGGTCGACGGCAACAACACCCTGAAGGTCACCGCGATCGACCTGGAGGTCGCCCAGCGACGCCGGGGCCCCGTGCTCTACGACGCGACGACCTCCAACGGCATCCCCGTCCGCGTCTACACGCAGCCCGCCCTCGTGGGCAGTCAGCCCGCCGCGCTGTCCGTGGCCAAACCGCTCGCCGACATCGACAAGCCCCTGTCCACCCTGGCCTGGGTCCTGCTCCTGGTCTGCGGTATCGGGGTCGTCGGCGCGGGCGCCGCCGGCCTGTGGGTGGCCCGTACGGGACTGCAGCCGGTCGACGAACTGACCGACGCCGTCGAGCACATCGCCCGGACCGAGGACCTGACCGTACGGATCCCCGACGAGGGGGACGACGAGATCGCCCGCCTGTCGCGGTCCTTCAACTCGATGACGGCGGCCCTCGCCTCCTCCCAGGAGCGGCAGGCTCAGCTGATCGCGGACGCCGGGCACGAGCTGCGCACCCCGCTGACCTCGTTGCGCACCAACATCGAGCTGCTCGCCCGCAGCGAGGAGACCGGCCGGGCCATCCCGCCGGACGACCGGCGGGAGCTGCTGGCCTCGGTCAAGGCGCAGATGACGGAGCTGGCCTCGCTGATCGGCGACCTGCAGGAGCTGTCCCGGCCGGACGCGGCCTCCCCCGGCCCGCTCGGGGTGGTGGCCCTGCACGAGATCACCGGGGCGGCGCTGTCCCGGGCCCGGCTGCGCGGTCCGGAGCTCCGCTTCGACTCGGACCTGCGGCCCTGGTACGTCCGGGGCGAGGCGGCGGCGCTGGAGCGGGCGGTGGTCAACGTCCTGGACAACGCGGTGAAGTTCAGCCCGCCGGGCGGCACCGTCGAGGTGACGCTGCGGGCGGGTCAGCTGACCGTACGGGACCACGGTCCGGGCATCCCGGCCGAGGACCTGCCGTACGTCTTCGAGCGGTTCTGGCGGTCCCCGTCGGCCCGCGCCCTGCCCGGCAGCGGGCTGGGCCTGTCGATCGTGGCCCGGACGGCGGCGCGTGCGGGCGGCAGCGCCGAGCTGCGGGCGGCGGCCGACGGAGGCCCCGGCACGGAGGCGGTGCTCCGCATCCCGGGGGCGCCGACGCCGCCGCCGTCCGATCCGTCAGTTGTGCCGGATCAGTGAGGTGACCAGGCCGGAGCGGGTGTTCGGGAAGTCCATCGGGACGATGCCGAGCCCGGTCCGGCCGGCGAGCTCCCTGCCGTCGACGAAGCCGTGCACCTGCGGGTTCAGCCGGTCGGAGTTCCAGCGCGGCGGCATGTACGCCGAGGTGCTGACGTAGTTGACGAAGAGCTTGCCGGGCTGCTGGACGGCCTTGCGGAAGTGGTTCTCGATCGTGCCGCGCTTGGCGAAGGGCTCGGCGTTCCAGTCGTCCTGGATGTCGAAGACGTTGCCGTCGCCGTAGCGCAGGCCCGGCAGACCGCCGTTGTCGGCGAGCAGGACGACCTTCCCGCGGGCCTGTCCGAGCGTGGGCAGGGAGTCCGCGATCCGGAACAGGGGCCGCCAGCCGCGGTGGTCCAGGTAGTCGTCGAAGACGGCGCGGAAGGTGGCGTCGCTCTCCCCGGAGTACTCCTGTTTGACGCGCATCAGGACGGTCTCGGAGGGGTGCGCGGCAAGGAAGTTCCAGCAGGCGACGAGGACGTCCCCGAACATCAGGTCCTGGAAATAGGCCGCGTGGTGGATGGCGAAGGAGCCGCCCGTGACGCGGCAGCGGATGTCGAGGAAGCGGATTCCGGCGTCGAGCTGCTGGGCGATCGAGGTGTTCTGGCAGGCGACGTAGAGGCCGCCCTTGGTGGCGCCGGAGTCGTGGGTGCCGGGGATGGTCATGCGCTGGAGGGCGGTGGAGTCGCCGAGGCCGGCCATCCAGTCCTGGGTGCCGAGTGCGGCGGCGGCCGAGGCGGGTGCGGCTCCCAGTCCGACGGCCGCGCCCGCGGCCAGTGCTCCGGCCAGGAACGCCCGCCGGTCCATGCCCGCACGCGGGACCGCGCTCGTGCCCGTGCCCATGGCCGCGCCCATGCCCGTGCTTGTGACCGCGCCCGTGACCGCGCCCGTGACCACGCTCGTGACCATGCCGATGCCCATGCCCGCCCCTTTGCCAACCGGTGATGGCCGGATTATGGCGTGCACACGTCACCTTTACTACCCGTCGGTAGCGGTCAGCTTTCGAGCAGCTCGACCATGGACCGCAGACCCTGGAGGAGCTCCCGCCCGTCGGGCGCCTGCTCCGGATCGGTCAGGGTCTGCACCATCACCCCGCTGAGCAGCGCGATGTGCAGCGAGCCCAGGGCCCGCACGTCCGCCTCGGAGACCTCCTCCTGCGGCACCCCGCGCAGGGCCGCGGCCACCATCCGCCGGTTGCGGCGCTGCCCCTCGGCGAGGATCGCGAGCAGTTCGGGCGACGACTGCGCGTGGACGAAGGCCTCGACGGAAGCCAGCCAGAGCCAGCGCGTCTCGCCGAAGTCGCGGATCTTGCGGTCCCAGGTGTCGGCGTAGCGCTCCCCCGCGCTCTCACCCTCACCGGCGAGACGGCCGGAGCCCGCGGCCCACTCCTCCATCGCGGCGAACAATGCCTGGTTGAGGAGGGCCTCCCGGGATCCGAAGTGGTAGCCGATCGCGGCCATGCTCACATCCGAGGCGGTGGCGATGTCGCGCACGGTCGTGCGCAGGTAGCCCTTCTCCTCCAGGCAGCGCCGGGCTCCGGCCAGCAGGTCCTCGCGATTTCCCATGCGGGGATCGTAGCCGCCACCCCTTTGGGCAGCCGCCCTACACGTACGTATTGCGCATGCGCCCAAATCCTGGCAGGGTTCGGGCATCGGCAGATCGGAAAGATCGACGGAACGGGGAGAACCGCCATGCAGCGCCACGAGATGAAGATCGACGACCGCACCCTGTCCTACATGGACTCCGGCGGCTCGGGCCGCCCGCTGCTGGCCCTGCACGGCGGCCTGTCCGAGGGCCTCGCCTTCGCCGGACTCGCCGCGCACCTCGGCGACGCCTGGCGGGTCATCGCCCCCGACCAGCGCGGCCACGGCAGCTCCGACCGGGCCCCGCACCACCGCCGCGAGGGCTACGTCAGCGACGCCGTCGCCCTCCTCGACCACCTCGGCCTGGACGCCCCCGTGGCTCTCCTCGGCTACTCCCTCGGCGGCCTCAACGCCTACCACCTCGCCGCCGCCCACCCCCACCGGATCTCCGCACTCGTCGACATCGACGCCACCGTCGAGATCCGGCCCGCCACCGAGGGCCCCCTCTTCGACTTCCTGCAGGGCATGCGGTACACCGCCCCCACCCGCGAGGAACTCCTCGCGGCCGCCGGGCCGGTGGGGTCCCGCTTCGTCGAGCAGGCCCTGCGCCCGCTCCCTTCCGGCGAGGGCTGGCGGCTGCCGTTCCACCCTCAGGACATGCTCGACTCCATCGAATCCTGCCGGGGCGACCACTGGGACGCCTGGCTCGCGAGCACCTGCCCAGCCCTGCTGATCCACGGGATCCACAGCCAGGCCCTGCGCCAGGACACCGCCGACGCGATGGTCGCGCGCCGCCCCAAGACCTCGTACACCTCCCTGAACGGCGACCACTTCGTGCCCTTCACGGACCCCCAGGGCGTCAACGACGCCGTCGGGACGTTCCTCGCGACCCTGTGAGGCGGCCGCCCCGCCACGGGCTGGGGGG
>NZ_JBSGZP010000607.1:0-4485 GCF_053611065.1 Streptomyces sp. NPDC054840 | reverse complement strand
GCCCTCTCCATCTCCATGGGCATCCTCGCGCTGCTCGCCCTGATCACCTTCTTCGCCGCGACCGGCGCCCAGGGCGCCGACGCCGTCAAGGCCGCGGGCAACCCGCTGGTCGTGGCCCTGGAAGGCGACGGCGGCCCGACCGCGCTCAGCCGCTTCGTGAACTACGCGGGCCTCGCCGGCCTGGTGGCCTCGTTCTTCTCCCTCATCTACGCGGGCTCGCGCCAGCTCTTCGCCCTCTCCCGGGCCGGCTACCTGCCCCGCTTCCTCTCGCTCACCTCGAAGCGCAAGGCGCCGTACCTGGGTCTGGTCATCCCCGGCGCCATCGGCTTCGCCCTCGCCGCGGCCACCGGCGACGGAGCCCGCATGCTCAACATCGCGGTGTTCGGCGCCACCATCTCCTACGCCCTGATGGCCCTCTCGCACATCGTGCTGCGCCGCCGGGAGCCGGACCTGGAGCGCCCGTACCGCACCCCGGGCGGGATCCTGACCTCCTCGGTGGCCTTCGCGCTCGCCCTGTCGGCCCTGGTCGCCACCTTCCTGGTGGACAAGGACGCCGCGTTCATCGCCCTGGCCGTGTACGCCGTCGCCCTCGCCTACTTCGCGGTCTACAGTCGGCACCGCCTGGTGGCCTCGGCACCGGAGGAGGAGTTCGCGGCTCTCGCGGAAGCAGAGGCGGAACTGACCCGCGACTGAAACCCTGTTCCTGCCCCGCTCCGCCCCTGTTGGAGGTAACGAACGTGCCCAGGCCGCTCATCGGCATCACCACCTACGTCGAGGATTCCACCCGCTACGGCGTGTGGGACCTCCCGACATCCCTCGTACCGACCGGGTACCACGAACTCGTCCAGGCGGCGGGCGGCGCGGCCGTGCTGCTCCCGCCGGACGAACCCGGGTCGGCGGCGGAGGTGCTGAGCCGGGTGGACGGCCTGGTCGTCGCGGGCGGCCCGGACCTGGACCCGGTGCACTACGGAGCCGCGCGCGACTCCCGTACGGGCGCCCCCGCCACGGTCCGCGACCACTGGGAGCTGGCCCTGATCGCCGCGGCACTGGACGCGGACCTGCCGCTGCTCGGCATCTGCCGGGGCATGCAGGCGCTGAACGTGGCCCTGGGCGGCACGCTGATCCAGCACATCGACGGCCACTTCGAGACCCCGGGGGCCATCTCCTGGCACCCGGTCCGCCCGGTCCCGGGCACCCGGTACGCGGACCTGGTCCCGGAGGAGGCGCAGGTCCCGACCTACCACCACCAGGCCGTCGACCGGCTGGGCCGCGGCCTGGTCGTCTCGGCCCACGCGGTCGACGGCACGGTGGAGGCGATCGAACTGCCCGACCCCGAGCGGTGGGTGCTGGGCGTCCAGTGGCATCCGGAGCGCGACAAGGACACGCGGGTGATGTCCGCCCTCGTCGAGGCGGCCTCCGTCCGTACCGCGGTACCGGTGGGCTGACGCCGGCCCTCCCGCCCCGCGCCCCCGGCGGGCGGCCGGCCCGTCGCCCGAATGGCCGGTCGTCCGCAAGGCGCGCAGTCTGGAAGCGTGCGGACCGAGGCAACGGGCACGGCACCCGGTCCGGTGTCCGGGTTCCTGGAGAACCCGATCGTCGGAATGGCCCCGTGGATCGTCTTCTCACTGCTGGTCGGCCCGGGGCGGTTCGAGCTCTCGGTCGGACTGGCACTGGCCACGGCCGTCGCGCTCACCGCGACGAGCCACCTGGTCCACCGCGCCGGCAGCTGGAAACTCCTGGAACTCGCCGACGTGGTGTTCTTCGCCTCCATGGCCGTCGTCGGAGCCCTGGCGAGCGAGGGGACCCTGCGCTGGCTGGAGACGTACGCGGGCGAGGTGGCCAACATCGCGCTGGCGGTGATCGCCTTCGGGTCGATGGCCGTGCGGATGCCGTTCACCCTCCAGTACGCCCGCGAACAGGTCGATCCGTCCCTCTGGCACACCCGCGGCTTCCTCCGGACCAATTACATGATCACGGGGGCCTGGGGCATCGCCTTCCTGGTGGCGGCCGCCGCGGGAGCCTACGGGGACCTGGTCCTGCACAACCCGGGCAACATCTGGACCGGCTGGATCATCCAGATCCTGGCGATCGTCGCCGCGGTGAAGTTCACCGTCTGGTACCCGGACGTCGCCCGCGCCCGCGCGGTCCGCGAAGCCGCCGGCCTGCCCCCCGTGCCCACGCGGTGGGCGGACTTCCTCGTACCGTTGGCGGGCCTGCTCGTACCGATCGGCATCGCCGTCCTGATCTTCGACGACATGTGGTGGCTGGGCGTCGCCCTCATCGTCGCGGGCTCGCTCCTGACGAAGACACTCCGGTCCCGGGCGAGCCAGGAGCCCGCCTGACGACGGGCCGGGTACGGGGCGGCCGGCAGCCGACGACCCCTCCCGCTCCTCCCGTCCGTGGCCCGACGGGTCCAACCGGCGGCTCACTAGATACGGCGGTGAGTGAGGGACAGCAGGTCACGGGCGGGGCCCGCCGGGCGGGAGCCCGTCGGCCAGACCGCCCGCAGGGCCCGGTCGAGCGGTGCCCCCGACACCGGGACCTCCACCAGCCGCCGCGCGCCCAGCTCGTCCCCGACCGCCAGCTCCGACAGCACGCACGGCCCCGCACCGCTCAGTGCCGCCGCTTTCACCGCCGTGGTCGACGCCAGTTCCAGCAGCGGCGCGGCCAGCCCGCCGGCCGAGACCAGTGCGGCGTCCAGGACCTGCCGCGTGCCGGACCCCCGCTCGCGCAGGATGAGCGGGGTCGAGGCCAGCTCCGCCGCCGCCACCCCCCGGGCGCGGCGCGCCCACGGGTGACCGGGGGCCACCGCCACCACCAGGCGGTCCTGCGCGATCACTGCCGAGTCCAGTCCCTCGGGCACGGTCAGCCCCTCCACGAAGCCGAGGTCGGCCTCGTGGGCGAGGACCCGTTCGGCCACCACCGCCGAGTTACCGGCGTGCAGGGACACCGCCGTGTCCGGGCGCTGCCCGCGCAGGGCGATCAGCCAGCCCGGCAGCAGGTACTCCGCGATGGTCATGCTCGCGGCCACCCGCAGCCGCGAGTCGCGCCGCCCGCGCAGCGCCTGCGCCCCCGCGTCGAAGGCCTCCGCCGCCTCCACCACCCGCCGGGCCCAGTCCGTGACGAGCGCGCCCTCGGCCGTGAGCGTCGACCCCCGCGGGGAGCGATCCACCAGAGCCACGCCGAGCCGGGTCTCCATCGCCCGGATCCGGCTGCTCGCGGCGGGCTGGGTGATGCCCAGCCGCCGGGCCGCGCCGCTCAGGCTGCCGACCCGCGCGACCGCGAGCAGCAGTTCCAGCGCGCCCAGGTCCGGTACCCGGTGCGCCAGCGGAACCCACTCCTCATTACCCATAACCTCAGTTTATGGCCTCATAGGAAGATGACCTCTGCCGCCCCGTCCGCCCCGGCGCGAGGCTGGACCCATGGCCACCACCCTCCCGCGACCCCGCACCCCCACCACGCCCGTAGTCCGGGCCCACAAGGCCCCCGCGCTGCGGCATCTCGGCCCCAACTGGTACGCCTGCGTCATGGGCACGGCGATCCTCGCCAACGCCGGCGCGACCCTCCCGTACCAGCTCCCCGGCCTGCTCGTGGCCTGCCGGCTCGTCTGGGTGCTGTCCGCCGTCCTCCTCGCCGTCCTGCTCACGGCCCGCGCGGGGCACTGGCTCCACCACCGCGACCAGGCCCGTGCCCATCTCCTCGACCCGGCCGTCGCCCCCTTCTACGGCTGCCTCTCGATGGCACTGCTGGCCGTCGGCGGCGGCACCCTCATCGTCGGGAAGGACCTCATCGGGACGGGCGCCGCCGTCGCCGTGGACGCCGTGCTCTTCACTGTCGGTACCACGATCGGCCTGATCACGGCCGTGGCCCTGCCCTACCTGATGGTCGTACGCCACAAGGTCGAGCCGGGGCAGGCCACCCCCGTCTGGCTGCTCCCCCTGGTTCCGCCCATGGTCTCCGCCGCCCTCGGCCCGCTCCTGATACCCCACCTGCCCGCCGGACAGCCCCGCGAGACCCTGCTGCTCGCCTGCTACGCCATGTTCGGCATCAGCCTGCTCGCCACCCTGCTGATGCTCCCCCTGATCTTCGGGCGGCTGCTGGTGGGCGGCCCGCTGCCGCTGGTCCTGACGCCCACCCTGTTCCTGGTCCTCGGCCCCCTCGGCCAGTCCACCACCGCCGTGAACCAGCTCGCCGATGTCGCGCCCCGGTCGATCGAGGGCACGTACGCGGGTGCGCTGGCTGGCTTCGCCCTCGTCTACGGAGTTCCCGTGATGGGCTTCGCCCTGCTGTGGCTGGCCCTGGCCACGGCGCTGCTGGTCCGGGCGGCCCGGGGCGGCATGGGCTTCGCGATGACCTGGTGGGCCCTGACCTTCCCCCTCGGCACCTGCGTCACCGGAGCCACCGGCCTGGCCCGCCACACCGGCCTGACCGCCTTCGCCTGGCTCGCCACCGCCCTCTTCCTGGCCCTGGTCACCGCCTGGCTCC
>NZ_JBSGZP010000606.1:0-4491 GCF_053611065.1 Streptomyces sp. NPDC054840 | reverse complement strand
TCGAGACCGTTGGCCATGACGGCGGCGGAGGCGCCGCCGCCGATGTCCAGGAAGTTGGCGGGCTTGACGCCGCCGTGGTTCTCGCCGGCGTAGGCGACGACGTCGAGGGTGCTCATGACGAGACCCGCGCCGTTGCCGATGATGCCGACCTCACCGTCGAGCTTGACGTAGTTGAGGTTCTTCGCCTTGGCGGCGGCCTCGAGCGGGTTCGCGGCCGCGTGGTCCACGAACTCCTCGTGACCCGGCTGGCGGAACTCGGCGTTCTCGTCGAGCGAGACCTTGCCGTCGAGCGCGATGACGTCACCGTTGGCAACCTTCGCGAGCGGGTTGACCTCGACGAGGAGCGCGTCCTCGGCGATGAAGGTCTCCCACAGGGTCACGAGGACCTCGGCGACCTTCTCGGCGACTTCGGCCGGGAACTGCGCCAGCGCGACGATCTCGCGGGCCTTCTCGATGGTCACGCCCTCGTTGGCGTTCACCGGAACCTTGGCGAGCTTCTCCGGGGTCTCCTCGGCGACCTGCTCGATGTCCATGCCACCCGCGACGGACGCCATGGCGAGGAAGGTGCGGTTGGTCCGGTCGAGGAGGTACGAGACGTAGTACTCCTCCAGGATCTCCGGAGCCGTCTCGGCGATCATCACCTTGTGGACCGTGTGGCCCTTGATGTCCATGCCGAGGATGTCCGTCGCCCGGGCGACGGCCTCGTCCGGGGTGGCGGCCAGCTTCACGCCACCGGCCTTGCCGCGGCCGCCGACCTTCACCTGCGCCTTGACGACCGACTTGCCGCCCAGCCGCTCGGTGGCCTCGCGAGCCGCCTCAGGCGTGTCGATGACTTCACCGGCCAGCACCGGTACACCGTGCTTGGCGAAGAGGTCCCTCGCCTGGTACTCGAACAGGTCCACGCGCGTCCGTCCCTTGTCTTCAAAGATTCGCAGTGATTCGCGGTTGTCTGCTATCTGCGTGGGCGTGCCGCGGAGGGCAACGTGACGGCGCTGTCACAAGGAAGGCGCACACGGTGACCGTGGACGCGGCATGTCCGTCCCGCAGGTTATCCCCGAGGGACCTGGGACCCTAAATCGCAGATCACACCTGAGCGGTGATACCTGTCACAGATCGCCTCACGGTTGAACTGGAAGTTCGTGTGATTCGCCGATTCACAGCAGCAGACGGGACGGGGCGGCCAGGAAGCCGTCAGGGGATCGGCAGGGGGCGCTTCTCAAGTGCCGCGGCCATCACCTCCGGGAACAGGTCGGGAGTGCAGGCGAAGGCCGGTGCCCCAAGCGCCGCAAGGGCTGCGGCGTGCTCACGGTCGTAGGCCGGGGCGCCCTCGTCGGACAGGGCCAGCAGGGTCACGAACTCCACGCCCGCCCCCTTCATCGCGGCGACCCGCTTCAGCATTTCGTTGCGGATACCGCCCTCGTAGAGATCACTGATCAGGACGACGACGGTGTCGGCGGGCCGGGTGATCTTCGATTGGCAGTAGGCGAGAGCGCGGTTGATATCGGTGCCACCGCCCAATTGGGTGCCGAAGAGGACGTCGACCGGGTCGTCGAGCTGGTCGGTCAGGTCGACGATCGCGGTGTCGAAGACGACCAGACGGGTGGCGATCGAGCGCATCGAGGCGAGGACCGCGCCGAAGACGGAGGCGTAGACGACGGAGGCCGCCATCGAACCCGACTGGTCGATGCAGAGGATCACCTCTTTCTTCACCGATCGGGCCGCCCGGCCGTACCCGATCAGCCGCTCGGGGACGACGGTGCGGTACTCGGGCAGGTAGTTCTTGAGGTTGGCCTGGATCGTGCGGTTCCAGTCGATGTCGTGGTGGCGGGGCCGGCTGATCCGGGCGGAGCGGTCGAGGGCGCCGGTGAGGGTGGCCCGGGTGCGGGTCGCGAGCCGCTTCTCCAGCTGCTCGACCACCTTGCGGACGACGGCCCGCGCCGTCTCCTTCGTCGTCTCGGGCATCGCCTTGTTCAGGGAGAGCAGGGTGCCGACCAGGTGCACGTCCGGTTCGACGGCCTCCAGCATCTCGGGTTCCAGCAGCAGGGCGGCCAGGCCGAGCCGCTCGATGGCATCGCGCTGCATGACCTGGACCACGGAGCTGGGGAAGTACGTACGGATGTCCCCGAGCCAGCGGGCCACATTCGGCGCGGACCCGCCGAGCCCGGCCGACCGCGCCCCCGACGTCCTGCGGGACCCCGCCTCCCCGCCACCGCCGTACAGTGCGCCGAGCGCGGCGTCCATCGCCGCGTCCCGCCCGGTCAGCGCGCACCCGGTGCCGTCGGCCTCGCCCCCGCCGAGCACCATCCGCCACCGCCGCAGCCGCTCGCCTCCGGCGGGCTCCTCGCCGTACTGCTCTTGCGCGCTCATGTCCGTACCGTTCATGTTCCGTCCCCCTGCACTCGTCGTTTCCCACACTCCCGGCCCCGCTCGTCCGCCCCGCCGGTGTGAGGCGCGCTCTTCGGCCCCGCCGGCGTGCGAGGCGCGGGGCCGGGCGGAGGCCCCTCACCCGGCGAGCAGCATCCGCACGAGCCCCACCACCGCCTCCGCCCGGACCGGGTCCAGCTCCGGGGCGAAGCCCTCGGGGGCCGCGCCCGTCGTCACCGCGACAGCGGAACCGCCCGGGCCGCGGCGGACCAGCTCGCCGAGAGTCCGCTTCACGCCCGGCTCGTACGCCCCGAAGGTCCGCCGCAGCAGCGGGAGTACGTCGGTGAACGCGCGCTCCGGCACCCCCACCAGCCAGGTGTCGATCAGTCCCAGCAGCCGGTCGTCGTGGACCAGCAGCGTGCCCCCGCCCGAGCTGCCGCCCGCGAAGCCCTCGATCCAGCCCGCCGCGTCGGCCGGGGAGGACGCCGGGGACAGGGCGAGCCCCATCAGCCGGGCCGTCTCCTCGGCCGGCAGCCGCCCGTCGTCGAGGAGCAGCCGGGCCGCCCTGCCCCGGATCACGCCGGGCACGGTGTCCCGGCCGGCCAGCACGGCGAGCACCGCGGACCAGCGCTCCCGCAGCCCTTCGTCGGCGTCCGCCAGCAGCCCGATCGCCCCGTGCACCCCGTCCACGTGACCGCGCATCCCGGCCGCCGCGTCGGCGTCCAGTCCGGCCGTGCAGGCCGAGGGCAGCGCCACGCATATCCGCTCGGCGAGCCCGGCCGCCACGGCGCCGAGCGCCGTCGCGTCGGTGCCCCGGACGTCCCCGTACCGCAGCGAACGGGCCAGGGCCGGCAAGGCCTTGGCGAGCCGCGCCACGTCGGTGTCCAGCGCGGCCCGGTCCGCGAGGGCCCGCAGTACGGCGGGCAGCGCCTGCGCGAGCCCGGCCAGCAGGCACTGCTCGGCCAGGGCCGTCACCTCGCCCAGTTCCTCGGCGCCGGCGGCGTCCGCCTCGGCCTTGGCCGTAGCCGCGCCGAGGACGGTGGTCCCCCATATCCCGGCCTCGGCGATCCGCACCGACAGCTCCGGCTCCCACCGCAGCCGCCAGGTCTCCCGGAAGGTTCCGGTGCCGGCCCGGGAGGCGGCGGGTGTGCCCCAGCCGATGCCGAGCAGCCTCAGCCGGTGCAGCAGCAGGGACTTCGCCGTGTCGCTGTCCTTGCGCAGGTCCAGTTCCAGATCGCGGTCCTGGGCCTCGGCCTTGAGCCGGAGTGTGCGCTGCTGTCGTGTCAGGTCGCGCTGGAGGGGTACGACCGGGGCTCCGTCCGGGACCTCGCCGAGTACGTCGCCGACGACGAGCCGGTCCTCGATCAGTGCGAGCGGTATGTCGGAGCCGTCGCACATCACCGCCCGGACCGCCTCCATGGTCTCCGTCAGTCCGGGCAGCGGCCGGCCCCGCATCGCGGCGAGGGTCTCCGCCAGCCGGACCGCCTCGATGACGTGCGCCGAGGAGACCTGCCGGTCCTCCTCGCGCAGCAGTCCGGCGACCTTGGTCAGCCACCGCTCGACGGGCCGGTCCCGGGCGGTGAAGAGGTGGGCGTACCAGCCGGGAGAGGTGATCCCCGCGCCGTACCCGCCGGCCCGGGCGAGCCTGCGGTGGGTCCAGGGCACCCAAGTGGTCTCCACCTTGACCTTCGGCAGGCCGCTCAGCAGGGCCTTGTCGGCGGCCACGGTGGTCCTGGCCCGCAGCGCGGGGACGTGCCAGGCCCCGCACACCACGGCATACGCGTCGCCGAACTCCCGGCGGGCGGCCCGCATGCGCTGACGCATGTACGCCTCGCGCACCAGGTCACGCCGGTGGCCCCCGTCGCCGTACGCATCGCGCAGGGCTGCCATGGCCTCCCCGAGCGCCTCGAACGCCCCGAGCACGTCCTCCCCCGCGCCCCGGGCGCCGCGGTGCTCGACCACGTCCTCCCACCAGCGCTCGGGGTCGTCGTACCCGGCCGTCTCGGCCAGCACGGCCAGGGGGTCCAGCCGGACGGCGTCGGACTCGGCCCCTTCCTGCCCGTCCCCTCCGGCGGCGAGCGAGTGCGCCGCCGGAAGGTCGATGAACCGGACCGGGACCTCGTGCTC
>NZ_JBSGZP010000605.1:0-4500 GCF_053611065.1 Streptomyces sp. NPDC054840 | reverse complement strand
GGAGACACCCCACCACGGCCCCCCACCCCGACACCTGCCGACCAACCCGCGCCACTCCCAACACCGCCGCCCATCAAGGCACTGGCCTCTTCAACCCCCGCCGTCCATAAGGCACAGGCCCGCAATTTCAGCCCCGCCGGCGATTGAGGCGCGGGCCCGGGCGGAGCCCGGCACAGAGTCCCGCCCCGCCACACACCACCGAGCCGCCCCCAGGGCACCCGGCCCCGCCGGCGATTGAGGCGCGGGTCCGGGCGGAGCCCGGCATGGAGTCCGGCCCCGCCACACACCACCGAGCCGCCCGCAGGGCACCCGGCCCCGCCGGCGATTGAGGCGCGGGTCCGGGCGGAGCCCGGCACAGAGTCCGGCCCCGCCACACACCACCGAGCCGCCCGCAGGGAACAGGGACCTGGACACCCTGCCGGGCGGGGTGTACCAACTGGCCCATGACGATCAACGGCGGGATTTCCTTCTGGTACGCGTCCGAGAGCGACGGCACCCCGGCCACCCCACCCCGCGCACCCCTCACCACCGACACCACCGCCGACGTCGTCATCGTCGGCGGCGGCTACACCGGCCTGTGGACCGCCTATTACCTCAAGCGCGCCGCCCCCGACCTCCGCATCACCGTCCTGGAGCAGAAGTTCTGCGGCTACGGCGCCTCCGGCCGCAACGGCGGCTGGCTCTACAACGGCATCGCCGGCCGCGACCGCTACGCCGCCCTCCACGGCCGGCCGGCCGCCCGCCGCCTCCAGCAGGCCATGAACGAGACCGTCACCGAGGTCATCGACGTCACCGCCGAGGAAGGCATCGACGCCGACATCCACCGCGGCGGCGTCCTCGAAGTCGCCCGTACCCCCGCCCAACTCGGCCGCCTGAAGGCCTTCCACGCCCACGAGGCCGCCTTCGGGGAGACCGACCGCGAGCTGCTCGACGCCCCCGCCACCCGCGCCCGCATCGACATCGCCGACGCCGTCGGCTCCAGTTGGAGCCCCCACGGCGCCCGCGTCCACCCGCTGAAGCTGGTCAAGGGCCTGGCCGCCGCCGTCGAAGCGCTCGGGGTGGTCGTCCACGAGTCCACGCCCGTCACCGAGATCGCCCCGCGCCGGGCCGTCACCCCGTACGGCACCGTCCGCGCCCCGTACGTGCTGCGCTGCACCGAGGGCTTCACCGCCGCCCTCAAGGGCCAGAAGCGCTCATGGCTCCCCATGAACTCCTCGATGATCGTGACGGCCCCCCTCCCCGCCGAAACCTGGTCCCGGCTCGGCTGGTCGGACAGCACGCTGCTGGGCGACATGGCCCACGCGTACATGTACGCGCAGCGCACGGCCGACGACCGCATCGCGATCGGCGGCCGCGGGGTCCCGTACCGCTTCGGCTCGCGCAC
Source organism: Streptomyces sp. NPDC054840 (assembly GCF_053611065.1). Lineage (NCBI taxonomy): Bacteria > Bacillati > Actinomycetota > Actinomycetes > Kitasatosporales > Streptomycetaceae > Streptomyces > Streptomyces sp. NPDC054840. The sequence goes on along the minus strand of NZ_JBSGZP010000605.1, from coordinate 3,116 downwards.
CGACAACGACGGCCGTACCCAGCCGGCCACCGTCTCCGCCCTGACCGGCCTCCTGACCTCCTTCTTCCCGCAGCTCGCGGGTACGGAGATCACCCACGCCTGGTCGGGTGTGCTCGGCGTGCCCCGCGACTGGTGCGCCACCGTCACCCTGGACCGCGCCTCGGGCCTGGGCTGGGCGGGCGGCTACGTGGGCTCGGGCGTCGCCACCGCCAACCTCGCCGCCCGCACCCTGCGCGACCTGGTCCTCGGCGAATCCACCGAACTGACCACGCTGCCCTGGGTCAACCACCGCGTCCGCCGCTGGGAGCCGGAACCCTTGCGCTGGCTCGGCGTCCATGCCCTCTACGCCGCCTACCGCGAGGCGGACCGGCACGAGAGCGCCACCCACCGCCCGACGACCATGCCGTTGGCCCGCCTGGCCGACCGCATCTCGGGCCGCCACTGATCACACGGCCGGCGTCAGGTCCTCGATCGCCGTCCGGGACGCCCGGCTGCCCGGTCCGGTCACGGCTCCCGAACGGTCAGAGGCCCTGCCGTCCGCTCGGACGACAGGGCCTCTGTGTACTTCCTCGGAGCCCCCTGTCGGATTCGAACCGACGACCTACGCTTTACAAGAGCGTTGCTCTGGCCAGCTGAGCTAAGGAGGCGCGACCGTCTCACTCTACACAGCGGCCCACATCGCGTGATGCGAAATTCGACACCTTCCCGATGCTGACAGGAGCCGTCCGGGCAGGTAGCGTCGAGCGGAAGTCCACCTAGTGGACTAGACCCATTCTTCCTTCCACTCGGATCGTCCGGCACGTTCCTGCCGGTAGAAGGGATTCATCACCATGGCTTCTGTCACTTTCGACAAGGCGACCCGCCTGTACCCCGGCGGCGACAAGCCGGCCGTCGACCAGCTCGAGCTGGAGATCCAGGACGGCGAGTTCCTCGTCCTCGTCGGCCCGTCCGGCTGCGGCAAGTCCACCTCGCTGCGCATGCTCGCCGGCCTGGAGGACGTCAACGGCGGCGCCATCCGCATCGGGGACCGCGACGTCACGCACCTGCCGCCCAAGGACCGGGACATCGCGATGGTGTTCCAGAACTACGCGCTCTACCCGCACATGTCCGTCGCCGACAACATGGGCTTCGCGCTCAAGATCGCCGGTGAGGACAAGGCCACCATCCGCAAGAAGGTGGAGGACGCGGCGAAGATGCTCGACCTCACCCAGTACCTCGACCGGAAGCCGAAGGCGCTCTCCGGCGGTCAGCGCCAGCGCGTCGCCATGGGCCGCGCCATCGTGCGCAAGCCGCAGGTGTTCCTGATGGACGAGCCGCTGTCGAACCTCGACGCCAAGCTCCGCGTCTCCACCCGCACGCAGATCGCGGCGCTCCAGCGCGACCTCGGCATCACCACGGTCTACGTCACCCACGACCAGGTCGAGGCGATGACGATGGGCGACCGCGTGGCCGTCCTGAAGGACGGGCTGCTCCAGCAGGTCGACACCCCGCGCAACATGTACGACCGCCCCGCGAACCTCTTCGTCGCCGGCTTCATCGGCTCGCCGGCCATGAACCTGGTCGAGGTCCCGATCACCGACGGCGGCGTGAAGTTCGGCGACAGCGTCGTCCCGGTGTCCCGCGAGGCGCTGTCCGCGGCGGCCGACGCGGGCGACCGTACCGTCACGGTCGGCGTCCGCCCGGAGCACTTCGACGTCGCCGAGACCGGCGGTCTGACCATAGTCGTGAACGTGGTCGAGGAACTCGGCGCCGACGGCTACGTCTACGGCTCCACCACCTCCGCCGAGGGTGCGCAGGACCTCGTGGTCCGGGTGGGCGGCCGCCAGGTCCCGGAGAAGGGCTCCAGCCTCCACGTGGTACCGCGCGCCGACGAGATCCACGTCTTCTCGACCTCGTCCGGCGAGCGGCTGTCCGACAGGGCCTAGTTCGGCAGGTTTCGCAGTCGTTGGAGGGGCGTCCCGTCAAGGGGCGCCCCTCCGGCGTTCGTTGCCCGGCCACGGCCGCGACCGGAACCCCGACAGAGCGGGCCATTCGACCCCAACCGTCAACCCTCCATTCGAAAAACCACGTCGAACCATCCCCCGTCAGAGTGACTGAATGTCGCCAAATCTTCACCGAGCGCTACTCTCGCCCTCGTGACCCACACTGCCCGCCGTATCGGCCGTTCCCTCGCCCTGGTCCTGCCCGTCGTCCTGGTCCTCTCCGGGACCCTCGCGGTCACCATGGTTCCCTGGGCGGACACTTCGTCCTCCCAGGTCCTGACCGCCTCCGCCGAGGACGTCTCCGTCCCCGCGAAGCCGCGTGCCGCGCACGAGGTGCTGCGCGACGAGCTCGTCGGTGAGCTGCAGCAGGGCGGGCGGCCGGACGACGTCCTCACCCACCTCCAGCAGGAGGTGAACCGGCGGCCGTCGCTCGCCGAGCACTGCGTGGGGATCGCGCGGGCGCTGGGGCGGGCCGCCGTGGACGCGTACGGCCCGACGAAGGCCCAGTCGTTCTCCCGGCCCGTCTGCGACACCTCGTACGCCTCCGGCGTCGCCTCCATGGGCTGACGCACGCCACCTCCCTACGCTGGCCGTCATGACCGACGACCACCGATCCGCTCCGCCCGCGCCCTCCGCAGCCGCGTTCCCCGCCGCCCCCACCCAGGCCGTCGTCCTGGCGGGCGGCCAGGGTTCGCGGCTGCGTCCGTACACCGACGACCGCCCGAAGCCGATGGTGGAGATCCCGGGGACGGGGGTGCCGATCATCGGGCACCAACTGGCCTGGCTGGCCTCCGAAGGGGTCACGGACGCCGTGGTCTCCTGCGGGCACCTGGCCGAGGTGCTCCAGGAGTGGCTGGCCGGGGCCCGGTTGCCGCTCCGCGTGACCACGGTGGTCGAGGAGGAGCCGCTGGGGCGCGGCGGCGGCCTCAAGTACGCGGCCCGGCACCTCCCGCACCCCGACGGGGCCTGGTACGCGACCAACGGCGACGTGTGGACCCGCTTCTCGCTCCGCGAGATGGCCGCCTTCCACGCGGAGCGCGACGCGGTGGCCACGCTCGCGCTGGCGCGGCCGCGGATCCCGTGGGGGGTCGTGGAGACCAACGAGTTCGGGCACGTACTGGACTTCATCGAGGC
>NZ_JBSGZP010000604.1:0-4538 GCF_053611065.1 Streptomyces sp. NPDC054840 | reverse complement strand
CCACGGCCGCGTCCGGCCGGGCCGCGGTCAGGCCGGACGCGGTGAGCCGCCCGTACAGCTGGGCGGCCACCTCGCGAGCACGGTCCGCGCGCTCCGGTTCCCGCTGAAGCAGGCGCAGGCTCGCCAGCGCCGCGCCGGCGGCGGCCGGGGCCAGTCCGGTGTCGAAGATGAAGGTGCGCGCCGTGTTGACCAGATGCCTGATCACCCGGGCCGGGCCGAGCACGGCCCCGCCCTGGCTGCCCAGGGACTTCGAGAGGGTCAGGGTGGCGACCACGTAGGGCGCCCCCGCGAGCCCGGCGGCGTGCAGCGCGCCGCGGCCGCCCTCTCCCAGCACGCCCAGCCCGTGGGCGTCGTCGACGACCAGGGCGGCGCCCTCGTCCCGGCAGGCGGCGGCGTACTCGGCCAGCGGGGCGGCGTCCCCGTCCACGGAGAACACCGAGTCGCTGACCAGCAGAGCCCGGCCCTCGTGCGCGGCGAGCGTCTTGCGGGCGGTGTCCGGGTCGGCGTGCGGGACCACGGCGGTCTCGGCGCGCGAGAGCCGGCAGCCGTCGACGATCGAAGCATGGTTCCCGGCGTCGGACACGACCAGCGTGCCCCGGCCGCTGAGCGCGGTGACCGCGGCGAGATTGGCCGCGTAGCCGGAGGACAGGACGAGCGCGGCCTCGAAACCGCAGAAGGCGGCGAGCTCCCGCTCCAGTTCGGTGTGCAGCTCGGTGGTACCGGTCACGAGCCGCGAACCGGTGGCTCCGGCGCCCCAGGTCGCGGCCGCCTCCTGCGCCCCGCGGACGGTCCCGGGGTGCAGGGACAGGCCGAGGTAGTCATTGCTCGCGAGGTCCAGCAGCGGGGACACGGACGGCCGGGGGCGCAGCGTGCGGACGAGGCCGGCCTCCTCCCGCGCGCGCTCCGCGTCATCGATCCACGCGAAGACGTCCACCGGGTCGGGAGTGAGCTGGGGCATCGGCACGTCCTCGTGTTTTGTCGGCAGTCCACAGACCTGCCCCGACCCTAGCTCGCGTGACCACTGCGCCAGGTGTGGTGATACACACACACCCATCCGGCCATGTTGTGCGATCTCTCCTTGGCCGGGAGCGGGGGTGTGGGACAGGATCGGGTCCATGGACCTGCTGAACACCCTGGTGGACAAGGGGCTGCGGCGCGAGCTGCCGACCCGCGAAGAAGCGCTCGCCGTACTGGCGACTTCTGACGACGAACTGCTCGACGTGGTGGCCGCGGCCGGCAAGGTGCGCCGCCAGTGGTTCGGGCGTCGCGTCAAGCTGAACTACCTGGTCAACCTGAAGTCGGGCCTGTGCCCCGAGGACTGCTCCTACTGTTCCCAGCGCCTGGGTTCGACGGCCGGGATCCTCAAATACACCTGGCTGAAGCCCGAAGAGGCGTCCCAGGCCGCCGCGGCCGGCGTCGCGGGCGGCGCGAAGCGGGTCTGCCTGGTCGCGAGCGGCCGCGGGCCGACGGACCGGGACGTGGACCGCGTCGGCAAGACGATCGCGGCGATCAAGGAACAGAACGAGGGGGTCGAGGTCTGCGCGTGCCTCGGTCTGCTCTCGGACGGCCAGGCGGAACGGCTGCGGGACGCGGGCGCGGACGCCTACAACCACAACCTCAACACCTCCGAGGCGACGTACGGGCAGATCACCAAGACCCACACCTACGCGGACCGCGTCGACACCGTGCAGAAGGCGCACGGCGCCGGTCTGTCCGCGTGCTCCGGTCTGATCGCGGGCATGGGCGAGAGCGACGAGGACCTCGTCGACGTCGTCTTCTCGCTGCGCGAGCTGGACGCGGACTCGGTGCCGGTCAACTTCCTGATCCCGTTCGAGGGCACCCCGCTCGCCAAGGAGTGGAACCTCACGCCCCAGCGCTGCCTGCGCATCCTGGCGATGGCGCGCTTCGTCTGCCCCGACGTCGAGGTCCGTCTCGCCGGCGGGCGCGAGGTGCACCTGCGCTCGATGCAGCCGCTGGCCCTGAACATCGTCAACTCGATCTTCCTCGGCGACTACCTGACCAGCGAGGGCCAGGCCGGTCAGGCCGACCTCGACATGATCGCGGACGCCGGCTTCGAGGTGGAGGGCGCCGGTACGTCGACCCTTCCCGCGCACCGCTCCGATGTCGCGGCAGCCGCCACCGGCGGGGGCTGCGGTTCGAACGGCGGCGCCTCTCTGTGCGGTACGGGCGCGTCCGCCGAAGGCGACGAAGCCGCGGGCTGCGGCTCGGCGTGCGGCGGCTGCTCCGGCCACGCGCCGGCGGACCGGACGCCCGCACCGGTCCAGGCCGAGGCCGGCGAGGTCCGCCCGGAGCTGGTGGCGGTCCGCCGACGCGGTGCGGGGACGGACGTCGCCCCCAATGCCTGATCAGCGTGCACCGCTGTCCGCCGGCGCGGAACTGCTCGCGCTGGACCGGCAGCACGTCTGGCACCCGTACGGCCCGATGCCCGGGCGGCAGGAGCCGCTGATCATCGCCTCCGCCTCGGGGGTGCGACTGCGGCTCGCCGACCCGTCCCAGGGACACGGTCACGAAGAGCTGGTCGACGGCATGTCCTCGTGGTGGTCGGCGATCCACGGCTACAACCATCCGGTGCTCAACGAGGCCGCCACCGCCCAGCTGGGCCGGATGTCGCATGTCATGTTCGGCGGGCTCACCCATGAGCCCGCCGTCCGGCTCGCCGCCAAGCTCGTCGAGATCACCCCGCTGGGGCTGGAGCACGTCTTCCTCTCCGACTCGGGCTCGGTGTCCGTCGAGGTGGCGGTCAAGATGTGCCTCCAGTACTGGCGTTCGCTGGGCCGGACGGGCAAGACCCGGCTGCTGACCTGGCGCGGCGGCTACCACGGGGACACCTGGCAGCCGATGGCCGTATGCGATCCCGACGGCGGGATGCACGAGCTGTGGCAGGGTCACCTGCCGCGGCAGGTCTTCGCGGACGCGCCGCCCGCCGGTTTCGACACGCCCGTGGACCCGGCGTACGCCGACCACCTGCGCGCCACGATCTCCGGGCACGCGGACGAGCTGGCCGCGGTCATCGTGGAGCCGGTGGTGCAGGGTGCGGGCGGTATGCGCTTCCACCACCCGGGCTACCTGCGGGTGCTGCGCGAGCTCTGCGACGAGTACGGGGTCCTGCTGATACTGGACGAGATCGCCACGGGCTTCGGCCGTACGGGCGCGCTCTTCGCTGCCGACCACGCGGGGATCACCCCGGATGTGATGTGTCTGGGCAAGTCCCTGACCGGTGGTTACCTCACGCTGGCGGCGACCTTGTGCACGGAGCGGGTGGCGAGCGGCATCTCGCAGGGCGAGGTGCCGGTGCTTGCGCACGGGCCGACCTTCATGGGCAACCCGCTGGCCACGGCCGTGGCCCTGGCCTCCGTCGAGCTGCTGCTCGGCCAGGACTGGGCGACCGAGGTCAAGCGGATCGAGGAGGGGCTGCGCGAGGGCCTGTCGGCAGCGTCGGACATCCCCGGGGTGAAGGACGTACGCGTCCTGGGCGCCATCGGCGTCGTCCAGCTCGACCACGAGATCGACGTGGCGGCGGCCACCCGGGCGGCGGTGCGCGAGGGCGTGTGGGTACGCCCGTTCCGGGACCTCGTCTATGTCATGCCGCCGTTCGTGACCGGTGACGAGGACGTGGCCCGTATCTGCCGTGCGGTGTGCGCGGCGGCGCAGGAAGGCTGAGATGTCCGTACTGATGGTGTCCGGCACGGGCACCGAGATCGGCAAGACGGTGGTCACCTCGGCGATCGCGGCGGCCGCGGTGGCCGCCGGCCGCTCGGTGGCCGTCCTCAAGCCCGCGCAGACGGGTGTCGGGCCGCAGGAGCCGGGGGATGCCGCGGAGGCGGTCCGGCTGGCCGGACCCTCCGTCACGGCGGTGGAACTGGCCCGCTATCCGGAGCCCTTGGCCCCGGACACGGCGGCCCGCCGTTCGGGGCTGGCGACGCTCGCCCCGGCGCAGATCGCGGAGGCCGCGGAACGGCTGTCGCAGGACCATGACCTGGTCCTCGTGGAGGGCGCGGGCGGACTGCTCGTCCGCTTCGACGAGGCGGGCAACACGCTGGCCGACGCGGCCCGCCTGCTCGGCGCGCCGACGCTGCTCGTGGCCCAGGCGGGTCTTGGCACGCTCAACTCCACCACCCTCACGGCGGAGGCCCTGCGGGCCCGGGACCTGACCGCGCTGGGTGTGGTGGTCGGCAGCTGGCCGCAGAGCCCTGACCTGGCGGCCCGCTGCAACCTGGCGGACCTCACGAAGTCCTCGGGCCTGCCGCTGCTGGGCGCGGTCCCGGAGGGATCGGGAACCCTCGCGCCGGACCGTTTCCGCGCGGCGGCCCCGTCCTGGCTCGCTCCGCTCCTGGCGGGCACCTGGTCGGCGGAATCCTTCCTGTCCACCTGGTCCCCGCCGCCCTTCACCCCCGCCGACGCCGACCCCGGCCCGGCCGGCACCCCCTCCAGCCCGGCCGGCGCCCACTCCAGCCCACCCGGCACCCCCTCCAGCCCGGCCGGCGCCCACTCCAGCCCACCCGGCAGCCCCTCCAGCC
>NZ_JBSGZP010000603.1:0-4586 GCF_053611065.1 Streptomyces sp. NPDC054840 | reverse complement strand
GCCCACGGCAGGCGGGCGGCGGCGCTCCTCACCGATGAATCAGCTGCCTTCGGTGATCTGCGGGGCAGGCTCGCTCTTGAAGTTGGCCGGGCCGAGGTTCTGGTCCACGGCCTTCTGCCAGCTGCCGTCCTCGACCATCTTCTTGAGCGCGGCGTTGATCTTGGTCTGGAGCTCCTTGTCGCCCTTCTTCAGACCGATGCCGTAGTTCTCGTTGCTCAGGCTCAGCCCGACCAGCTTGAACTTGCCCTTGTTCTTCTCCTGCGCCGCGTAGCCCGCCAGGATCGAGTTGTCCGTGGTCAGGGCGTCGACGGCCTTGTTCTCCAGGCCGGTCAGGCACTCGGAGTAGCCACCCTGCTCCAGCAGGTCGGCCTCGGGGGCCAGCTTGGTCTTGACGTTCTGCGCCGAGGTGGAGCCGGTGACCGAGCAGAGCTTCTTCTTGTTCAGGTCCTCGGCCTTGGTGATGCTCGTGTCGTCGGCACGGACCAGCAGGTCCTGGTGCGCGAGGAAGTACGGGCCGGCGAAGTCGACCTTCTCCTTGCGCTTGTCGTTGATCGAGTAGGTCGCGACGACGAACTTCACGTCGCCGTTCGCGATCAGGTTCTCGCGCTCGGCGCTGACGGCCTGCTTGAACTCGATCTGGTCGGGCTGGTAGCCGAGCTCCTTGGCGACGTAGGTCGCCACGTCGACGTCGAAGCCCGTGTACTTGCCGTCCGGGGTCTTAAGGCCCAGACCGGGCTGGTCGTACTTGATGCCGACGACGATCTTGTCCTTGGCACCGCCGGACGCGCCGCCGTCACTGGCGGCGTCCTTCTTGCTGCCGCCACACGCGGTCGCGGTCAGGGCAAGGGCTACGGCGACGGCCGCGGCCGCAGCGGCCTTGGAGATCTTCATGGTGAACTTCCCTCGGATGAGACGTTGTTGAACGACGAGCGAGGCTTACGGCGCCCGCGCGGCCGACAGGAACGATCCGGCGGCGATCCGCATACGGATGACTACCAGAAGCAAACCTCAGTGGTGCAGGATCTTCGACAGGAAGTCCTTGGCGCGGTCACTGCGCGGGTTGCTGAAGAACTGCTCGGGGGTGGCCTCTTCGACGATCTTGCCGTCGGCCATGAAGACGACCCGGTTGGCCGCCGAGCGGGCGAAGCCCATCTCGTGCGTGACGACCACCATGGTCATCCCCTCGCGGGCGAGCTGCTGCATGACCTCCAGCACCTCGTTGATCATCTCCGGGTCCAGGGCCGAGGTCGGCTCGTCGAAGAGCATCACCTTCGGCTCCATGGCCAGCGCCCGGGCGATGGCCACACGCTGCTGCTGACCACCGGAGAGCTGCGCCGGGTACTTGTCGGCCTGCGTTCCGACGCCGACCCGCTCCAGCAGGGCCACCGCCTTCTCGCGAGCCGCCGCCTGGTCGGTCTTGCGGACCTTCTGCTGGCCCAGCATGACGTTCTGCAGCACCGTCTTGTGCGCGAAGAGGTTGAACGACTGGAAGACCATGCCGACGTCGGCGCGCAGCCGGGCCAGCTCCCTGCCCTCGGAGGGCAGTTCCTTGCCGTCGAGCGTGATGGTGCCCGAGTCGATGGTCTCCAGGCGGTTGATCGTCCGGCACAGCGTGGACTTGCCCGATCCCGAGGGACCGATCACCACGACTACCTCACCGCGGGCAATGCTCAGATCGATGTCCTGAAGCACGTGCAGCGCGCCGAAGTGCTTGTTGACGTTGCTCAGTACGACCAGGTCGTCTGCGGCACCGGCCGCGTCCTGCACGTCCTTGGTCACTGATACTCCGCTCATCGGCTTCTTGCTCCGTCCTCCTCGGTTGGGAGGACAGTAGTGACGTGACGCGCACAACGTCATCACATCTGAGGGAGAATTGAGGATAACGATCCGGCCTCTTCCGGATACGCTCCGTGCGCGCCACCCGCGTGGTCGATCATGTCCGCGTACCGGGTGCATAACGGAAGGCGCGCCGGGGCGGGCCCCCCTTGACGTGGGACTCCGCATCGGCGTGGATGCATGGTGGCCCTCCGTGCGGCCCCACGTGTGACCATGCGTGGTGAAGTCCGAGTGGGAGAAGAGGAGAGGGGGACGGCATGAGACTGCTGCTCGTCGAGGACGACGACCACGTCGCGGCAGCCCTGTCAGCGATCCTCGCCCGCCACGGCTTCCAGGTCACCCACGCCCGCAACGGTGAAGAGGCCCTGCAGGCGCTCCTGCCCGCCGGCGCAACGGCCGGCCCCCAGCCCTACGGCGTGATCCTGCTCGACCTCGGTCTGCCCGACCAGGACGGCTACGAGGTGTGCGGCAAGATCCGCAAGCGCACCGCCACGCCCGTGATCATGGTGACGGCGCGGGCCGACGTACGCTCCCGCATTCACGGCCTGAACATGGGCGCCGACGACTACGTGGTCAAGCCCTACGACACCGGCGAGCTCCTCGCCCGTATCCACGCCGTCGCCCGGCGCACCGGCGCGGCCGAGGAGGCCACGGGCCTAAGCGCCGGTACGCCCGCCACCGTCCGCCTCGGCTCCGTCAGCATCGAGCTGCCCACCCGCCGGGTCAGCGTGGACGGCGCCGACGTACCCCTCACCCGCAAGGAATTCGACCTGCTGGCCCTGCTCGCACAGCGGCCCGGCGTCGTCTTCCGCCGCGAGCAGATCATCAGTGAGGTGTGGCGCACCAGCTGGGAGGGGACCGGGCGCACCCTGGAGGTCCACGTCGCCTCGCTGCGCTCCAAGCTGCGCATGCCCGCCCTCATCGAGACCGTCCGAGGGGTGGGCTACCGGCTCGTCGCCCCGGCCGCCCCCTAGGGGCCCCCTGCCGTGCGTGCCCGTCTGCTCCCGCTGCTCGTCATCCTGATGGCGGGCACGCTCCTCGCCCTCGGCTTCCCGCTCGCGGTGAGCCTGGCCGCCGGGCAGCAGCAGCGCGTGGTGGTCGACCGGATCGACGACAGCGCCCGCTTCGCCGCCCTCGCGCAGTTCTTCATCGACGCGGAGGGCTCGGGATCCACCGGCGCCGCCGAACGCCGCGAGATCCTCGGGCTCGAACTCGCCCGCTACCAGACCCTGTACGGAATCCGCGCCGGCATCTTCTTCCGCGACGACAACGCCCTCGTCCGGTCCCCGAGCTGGTGGACCCTCCCGCAGTCCGGCGAGGGACGCCGGGCCCTGGTGGAGGCGCTGGCCGGCCGGCGCAGCCACGATCCGCCTCAGGTGTGGCCCTGGCAGACCGACGGCAAACTGCTCGTCGTCTCCCCGGTCGTCCTCGACGGCGACGTGGTCGCGGTCGTCGCCACCGAATCACCGACCGACCAGATGCGCGCCCGGATCCTGAAGGGCTGGCTGCTGATCGCGGGCGGGCTCGCCGCCGCCATGCTGGTCGCCTTCGGCGCCGCCCTCAGGCTCACCAGCTGGGTGCTCAAGCCCGTGCAAACCCTGGACGCGGCCGCCCACGGCATCGCCACCGGACGGATGAACTCGCGCGTCGCGGCCGCCGGCGGGCCCCCGGAACTCCAACGCCTGGCGCACTCGTTCAACGAGATGGCCGACAACGTCGAAGAGGTCCTGGAACAGCAGCGGGCGTTCGTCGCCGACGCCTCCCACCAGCTGCGCAATCCGCTCGCGGCGCTGCTCCTGCGGATCGAGCTGCTCGCCCTCGAACTGCCCGAGGGCAACGAGGAGATCGCCTCCGTGCGCACCGAGGGCAAGCGCCTGACCCAGGTCCTGGACGACCTGCTGGACCTGGCGCTGGCCGAGCACGCCTCCGCCGAGATCGGCCTCACCGACATCGGGGCCCTGACCGCCGAGCGGGTCGCCGCGTGGCGGCCGTACGCCGAGGAGAAGGGTGTACGGATCACCGAGACGGGCCGGACGGCCATCACCGGCTGGGCCGACCCCATCGCCCTGTCCAGCGCTCTCGACGCCGTCATCGACAACGCCTTGAAATTCACCCCCACGGGCGAGGACGTCGAAGTGTCCGTCTCCTCCGAGGGGCGTTCCGTCCGCGTGGTCGTCGCCGACCGCGGCCCCGGCCTCACCGAGGACGAGCTGCTCCGCGTCGGCGACCGGTTCTGGCGCAGCGGCCGCCACCAGAACATCAAGGGCTCCGGGCTCGGTCTGTCGATCTCCCGGGCCCTGCTCGTCCCGTGCGGCGGGTCCCTCTCCTACGCGAAGAACCCGCCGCACGGGCTGCGGGTGACGGTGGCCGTCCCGCGCACCGACCCCCGGGGCGCCTGAGCCTCACTGGGTTCCGGCTACCAGACGAGCGTGGTGCGGGCCGCCTCCGACACCGCGTACAGCTCGTCGACGGCCCGGACCTCGAAGGCCGCCGCCCGCTCCCGCCTGGCGCGCGGGACGGCGGGCAGGTACAGGGCGGTGGCGCAGGTGCCCCCGAGGAAGCGCCGGGTCCCGTCCGGGAGGACCCGCCACACCTCGTAGTGGCGCGGCCGCCCGGGACCGGCCGCCGCCCGCCAGGACAGGCGCAGCCAGGCCCGGCCGTCCTCGCGGGCCGAGGCGCCCACGGCCGGTGCCGTGGGCGGGGCCGGGCGCCGGGTGCAGGTCTCGTCGTGCACCGAGAGGGCGCCGGCC
>NZ_JBSGZP010000602.1:0-4598 GCF_053611065.1 Streptomyces sp. NPDC054840 | reverse complement strand
CCTCGGGGATCATCGGCAGGTAGACGGCGACCCGGTCGCCCTTGCGGACGCCCAGCTCGGTCAGGGCGTTGGCGGCCTTGGAGACCTCGTCCTTGAGCTCGGCGTAGGTGATCGCGCGGCTGTCCCCGGGCTCACCCTCGAAGTGGATGGCGACGCGGTCGCCGTTGCCCGCCTCGACGTGGCGGTCCACGCAGTTGTACGCGACGTTGAGCTTGCCGTCCGCGAACCACTTCGCGAAGGGCGGGTTCGTCCAGTCGAGGGTCTCGGTCGGCTCGGTGACCCAGGTCAGCCTCCGGGCCTGCTCGGCCCAGAAGCCCAGCCGGTCCGCGTCGGCCTGTGCGTACGCAGCCTCGGTCACGTTGGCGGCGGCGGCCAGATCGGCGGGCGGTGCGAACCGCCGCTCCTCCTTGAGCAGATTGGCCAGGCTCTCATTGCTCACGACATCTCCCTTTCCCAGGGTGTCCGTTGTGTCCCCGGGCATAGCTCATCAGTCAGCGGCCCGGGTGACAAGGGGCAACCGAGAATTGGTTTAGACCTATATCATGATCTGGCCCGTGCGAGGACGGAGTGCGAATGGCCCCTCCCCGCCGCAGGGGCGGGAAGGGGCCAAACGATTGCACGAATACGGGAGGGTATCGGTTCAGACGTGCTGGCCCACGCTCCCGAAGACCCGGCAGTCGAAGAAGTCCTCGCCCTCGGACAGCAGATAGGCCTGCGCCTCACCCACGTGGAAGTACATCCCGTGCAGCTCGAGCGTGCCCTCGGCGAGCCGCCTGGCCACCGATTCGTGAGCCCTCAGATGCTCCAGCTGCTGGACCACATTGGTCAGGCACAGCTGCTCCACCGCGTCCGCCGGGAGTCGACCCGCGATCCGGGCCCAGGCGTGGTCGCGGCTGGCCATCCGCTCCAGGCTGGGCAGCCCGTGCTTCAGCCAGCGGCGCAGCGGGGTCATCGGGGCGCCGGGGGTGGAGGAGAGCAGGGCCTGCATGGCCCCGCAGCCCGAGTGCCCGCACACCGTGATGCTGTCCACCTGCAGCACGTCCACGGCGTACTCGATGGCGGCGGCTACGGAGTCGTCGGTGGACTCCGCGCCGGGCAGCGGGACCAGATTGCCGACATTGCGGACCGTGAACAGGTCACCGGGGCCGCTGGCCGTGATCATGCTGGTCACCAGGCGGGAGTCCGCGCAGGTGAGGAAGAGCTGCGAAGGCCGCTGGCCCTCCCGGGCCAGCCGGGCCAGCTCGTCCCGCACGTGGGGTGCGGTGTCGCGCTGGAAGGCACTGATGCCGTTGGCCAGCTGGCCCGCGCCGCGCCGCCGGGGTGCCGTCGGGTCGGCCTGCCCGGGGCCGGCCTCAGCCTCCGCCTCGGTGGCCGCCGCGGCTGCCTCGGCCGCGGTGGCGGTGATCGTACGGGTGCCCGCCGGGCGGTGGTCGCAGTGGTTCTGCCAAGGCGTCCAGGGCCGGCAGCACTGGTGCACCCCGCGGTGTGCGCGGCGGGACCGGTCCGCGTGGTGGCTGGCGTCGGCGGGCCCGTCGTCGGGTGCGGCTCCGGTCACGGCCTCGGGCAGTCGCGCCGACGATCCGGCGCGGCCGGTGACCTCCAGCGAGCCCCCGTGCGCCAGGTGGGAATCCTGCCAGTCGTGCAGCGTCTCGTAGGCCGCGTGGTCCATGAAGGAGCCGTCCAGCTCCACCACCGCGTGCCCGTCGTGCGGGATCTGGTTCAGCACCCGGCTCAGCCGGGGCACCGCGAGGAAGGTCAACTGCCCGCGTGCCCGTACCTGGTGGACCCCGTCGTCCAGTTGCTCCACGGTGATCCGGGTCCGGGCGAGCCGGTGCAGGGCCAGCGCGACGGCCACGGCGATACCGATGGCCACGCCTTCGAGGACCCCGCCCAGGACCACGGCGAGGATGGTCGTGCCGTAGACCACGACCTCCCGATGCCGGGAGACACTGCGCAGGTGCGTGATGCTGACCATCTGCACGCCGACCGCCATCACCAGGGCGGCCAGCGCGGCGAGCGGGATCAGATCGAGGACCGGGACCATCAGCCCGGCAGCGAGCAGGACCCAGAATCCGTGCAGCATGGACGACTTCCGACTGACCGCACCGGACTTGACGTTCGCCACGCTGCGGACGGCCACACCCGTGACGGGCAGCCCGCCCAGCGCTCCGGAGACGATGTTCGCCGCGCCCTGGCCCCGTAGTTCCCGGTTGAGGTCGGCGCGTGGCGGGCGGTTGCCCGTACGCCGTTCGGAGGCGATCAGCTTGTCGGTCGCGACGGCGGAGAGCAGCGATTCCACGCTGCCGACCAGGGTGATGGTCAGTACCGCGGCGATGAGACCGAGGACCGGGCCCTCGGGCAGTTCGGGTAGGGCGTGGCTGCGCCAGGACGGCAGGTCCACCCGCGGCAGACTGAGCCCCGCCAGCGCGGCGAAGGCGGTGGCCGTGGCGACGGCGGCGAGCGCCGCCGGCACCTTGCGCAGGGCGCGGCCCACCCGCCCGGGCAGCCGGGGCCAGCTGAGCAGGACGAGCAGGGTCAGGACGCTGATTCCGAGCGCGACCGGGTGCAGATCGGCCAACTGGCCCGGCAACCCGAGCACGTTGGCCACGGCGTTGCTCTGCGGTGTGCCGCCGAGCACGATGTGCAGCTGAGCCAGCGCGATGGTCACGCCGATGCCGGCGAGCATGCCGTGCACAATGGCCGGGCTGACCATGAGCGCCGACCGGGCGGTGCGCAGCGCGGCGAGGCCGAGCTGGCAGAGGCCGGCGAGCACGGTGATGGCGCAGGTGGTGCGCCATCCGTAGCGCTGGATCAACTCGGCGGTGACCACGGTGAGTCCGGCGGCCGGCCCGCTCACCTGGAGCGGGGCCCCACCGAGCCGCCCGGCGACGATCCCGCCGACTGCCGCCGCGACCAGCCCCGCCTGGAGCGGGGCGCCGGTGGCCAGGGCGATGCCGAGCGAGAGCGGAAGGGCGATCAGGAAGACTGCGATGGAGGCGGATAGATCCGCCGGAAGGTCCTTGCGGATCTCTGGGGTGGTACGTGGGGGGAAGGTGGCTGTCATAGGTTCCCGTCTCCTCTGGGGAGGGGTGAAGCGGCGGGAGTCTCAACACTCGGTAAATGGATGGTAATGGAGAGTAAAGGCGAGTGGGGAATAATAGGGGCAAATGGTCTATGAATTAGCACTCACGGGTGATTAAGCATTTTGTCCGGCTTGTCATACCTCTTCCCGGGCGAATCGCATGGGACGTTGCGGCGCGGAAGTCCGCGATGGAACTGCGAGGGAGAGGTGGGGCGGATGATCGCCGCCACGAAGAAGATCGCCGGCGGCCTGGTCGCCACGGCGCTGGTCCTGGGAGTGGCCGGGTGCAGCACCTCGGAACCCGCCAAGTCCCCGGCTTCCGGGGCCTCGAACGCGCTGAAGGGGCCCGCCGCCCCGGAGGCCCCCGGCAGCGTCAACCGGCCCATCGGTGACGGTTCGACCGCATACACCGGCACGCAGCCGAACGTGCAGAAGCCGCACAAGCTCAAGCCCGGGGAAAAGCCGCCACAGTTCGTGGTGTTCTCGTGGGACGGGGCCGGCGAGGACAGTCAGAAGCTCTTCTCGCACTTCCGGGAGGTCGGCAAGAAGTACAACGCCCGCATGACGTACTTCCTCAGCGGCGTCTACATGCTCCCGGAAGAGAAACGTTCCCTCTATACGGCGCCCCAGCACTCGCCCGGCCGCTCCGACATCGGCTTCGGCGACCTCCAGGGCATCAAGGACACCGCCACCCAGGTCCGTGCGGCCTGGCTGGAGGGAAATGAGATCGGCACCCACTTCAACGGGCACTTCTGCGGCCCCGACGGCGGCGTCGGCACCTGGTCCGTGGAGGAGTGGAAGAGCGAGATCAACCAGGCCAAGGCGTTCGTCAAGAACTGGAAGACCAACTCCGGCCTGAAGGAGCAGGAAGCGCTCCCCTTCGACTACGACAAGGAGCTCATCGGCGCCCGCACCCCGTGCCTCGAAGGCCAGGAGAACTTCATGCTGGCGGCGAAGGACATGGGCTTCCGCTACGACTCGAGCGGCATCAGCAAGCAGATCTGGCCCAAGAAGACGGACGGGCTCTGGGACATCCCGCTCCAGCTGGTGCCCATGCCGGGGCGTGCCTTCGACACCCTGAGCATGGACTACAACTACATGGTCAACCAGTCCGGGACGACCTCACAGGGCGACCCCTCCCAGCACGCCTACTGGGGGGACCAGATGCGCGACGGCCTGCGGGAGGCCTTCGACCGGGTCTACCAGGGCAACCGCGCACCGCTGATCATCGGCAATCACTTCGAGTCCTGGAACGGCGGCACCTACATGCGCGCCGTCGAGGAGTCCATCAAGACCATGTGCACCCAGAAGGAGGTCCGCTGCGTCCCGTTCCGGGAGCTCGTGGACTGGCTGGACGCGCAGGACCCGAAGGCCCTGGAGTGGATGCGCACCCTCGACGTCGGCGAGGCGCCGAAGGAGGGCTGGGCGAAGTTCCTGACCGCGGGGCCGCCGGCGGCGCCGGCCGCCCCCACGGCCGTCAAGCCGGCTGCGGAGCCGGCCGGGGAGAGTGCGGACG
>NZ_JBSGZP010000601.1:0-4607 GCF_053611065.1 Streptomyces sp. NPDC054840 | reverse complement strand
GAGCCGCCACCGTACGGCCCAACCGGCGGCGGAGCGACCGCCGCCGCGACCACCGCCCGGTCTCCATGTGTCTCTGCATTCGGACATCATTGGGTATGCGCCGGTCAGGCCGTGCATCGGGCCCGGTGTGAGCCGTCCCGCATCGCCGCCGGAAACGGTGAGGCGCACGGCGGAGACCCCATAGGGTGGGACGGTGACGAACGCGAGTGCGAGCCCCGGCAGCGACCGAGTGCTGTACGGGTGCATGGGCCTGGGCGGGAGCTGGGACCCCGACCCGTACGGTCCCGCCGACATCGACGCGGCCGAGGCGGCCGTCGTCGCCGCCCTCGACAGCGGCATCACCGTCTTCGACCATGCCGACATCTACCGGCACGGGAAGGCCGAAGCCGTCTTCGGTGAGGTCCTCGCGCGCACGCCCGGGCTGCGCGAGCGCATCACGCTCCAGACCAAGTGCGGGATCCGGCTGGGCGACAAGGACCGCCCCGGCATGTACGACCTGCGCGGGGAGAGCATCGCGCGGCGCGTCGAGGAGAGCCTGACCCGGCTGCGGACCGATGTGATCGACGTCCTCCTCCTGCACCGTCCCGATCCGCTGGCGGACGTGGACCGGACAGCCTCCGCGCTGAGCTCCCTGCACCGCCAGGGCCTCGTACGGGGCTTCGGCGTGTCCAACATGGGCGCCGCGCAGATCGCCCACCTCCAGGCCCGGCTCGACATACCGCTGGTGGCGAACCAGCTGGAGATGAGCCTGCACAGCCGTGCCTGGGTCGAGGCCGGAGTCCTGCTGAACACACCGGAGTCCACGAGGAACGGGTTCCCGTTCGGCACGCTGGAGCACTGCCGCGACCACGGCATCCGCCTCCAGGCCTGGGGCGCGCTGGCGCAGGGCCGGTTCACCGGCCGCGAGGAGACGCCCTCCGAGCGGGCCACCGCGGCTCTGCTGGCGGAGCTGGCCCGGAAGAAGGACACCACGCCCGAGTCCGTCCTGCTGTGGTGGCTGATGCGGCACCCCGCCGCCATCGCGCCGGTCATCGGCAGCGCGCGCCCCGAACGGATCCGTGCCTGCGCCGACGCGGTGCTGCGCGAGCCCGAGCTCACGCACGAGGAGTGGTACGAGCTCTGGATCACGGCCCGCGGCCTGCCGCTGCCCTGAGCCGGCGGGGAAAGGGGAGCGGGGGGTTAGCCCCACCGGTGGTCGACCGGCACGCCGGATGGGACCAGGAGGTGAGATCAACCAGCCTGGTGCCATGACGACTTACCGGCAGAACAAGGCCCTGGTCCTCGCCCTCGCCACGGCCACCGTGGCGGCCGCTCTGACCGCGACCGCCGCACCGGCCGGGGCCCGGCCCGCACCCGCCGGCCCGCAGCTCGACTGGCATCCCTGTACCCATCCGGGCGCGCCCGCCGCCCAGGAGTGCGCCGAGCTGCCCGTCCCCCTCGACTACGACGACCCCGACGGCCGGCAGCTCACCGTCGCCGTCTCCCGGATCCGCAGCGACCGCCCCGGGGCACGGCGCGGCACGCTCGTCGTGATACCTGGCGGCCCCGGCGGCTCCGGTCTGCAGCGCCTGACGCAGAAGGCCGACGCCCTGCGGCGGGAACTCGCCGGAGCTTACGACCTCGTCGCCTTCGATCCGCGCGGAGTGGGCGCCAGTACCACCGCGACCTGCGACCTCGCCCCTGAGGACCGATACCTGACCAGCCTGCGGTCCTGGCCGGGCCCGAACGGCGAGATCACCGAGAACATCGCCCGCTCCCGGCGCATCGCGGCGGCCTGCGCCCGCAACGGCGGCCCCGAGCTGCGCAGTTTCACGACGGCCAACCAGGTCCGCGACATGGACCGCTTCCGCGAGGCGCTCGGCGAGCGGAAGCTCTCCGCCTGGGGCACCTCGTACGGGACGTACGTCGGTGCCGTGTACGCGCAGAAGTACCCCGGGCACACCGACCGCTGGGTCCTCGACAGCAGCGGCGACCCCGACCCGAAGCGGGTCGCGCGCGGCTGGCTCGCGAACATGTCGCAGGGCGCGGCGGACCGCCTCCCCGACTTCGCGGCCTGGGCCGCCCACCCCGACCGGGACCGGGACGGCCTGCGACTGGCCGCAGGGCCGCAGGAGGTGGAGCCGCTCCTCGTCTCCCTCGCGGCCCGGCTGGACCGCGAGCCGAGGACGACGACGACCCCCGGAGTGCCGCTGACGGGCAACGGCCTGCGCCAGGCCCTCCAGAACGCGCTCTACGCCGACGCCGCCTTCCCGTCCTTCGCCCAGCTCGTGCAGGCGGCCCAGGACCCGGCAGGGGCCCTGGTGCTCCCGAAGGAGCTCGCCGCGCCCATCCCGAACGAGGACGCCGCGCTCATGGTCGGCGTCATCTGCAACGACGTGGCGTGGCCGGACGCGCCGATGGCCGCGTACCGGCGGGCCGTCGACGCGGACCGGGCCCGCTACCCGCTCACGGCCGGCATGCCGGTGAACGTACTGCCCTGCTCCTTCTGGAAGACGCCTACGCAGAAGCCGACCCGGATCACCGACGACGGCCCGTCCAACATCCTCATGCTGCAGAGCCGCCGGGACCCGGCCACCCCGTTCGCCGGCGGCCTGAAGATGCGCGAGGCGCTGGGCGGCCGGGCCCGCCTGGTCACCGTCGAGCAGGGCGGCCACGGGTTGTACCTCGGCAACGGCAACGCGTGCGGCGACCGGGCCGTCACCGAGTTCCTCAGGAGCGGCCGCCGCCCGGCCCAGGACACGGACTGCGCTCACTGATGCTCGCGGGCTTCGCAGCCGGAACCCCTGTGCAGCCTTGGATCCGTAGGCATATGGACGGATCTACCCGCTTGAGCTTCTATTAGTGTGCCCGCGCTTGGTGTTCATCCATCAATCCGTCCTCCCCTCGACCGCCACGCGCCCGAGGGGACTGCGAGGTGTCTCGTACGTGCACAGCACCATTCCCTTGTCCCGGGCCGAGGCCAGATCCGCGCGCGCCCGCATGGGCCTGACCACGACCCAGGTGGCCCACTCCATGGCCGCCTGCGGCACCCCCGTCCACCCTCAGCTCGTCCTGGCCTGGGAGCAGGGCGCCCAAGTGCCCTCCGACCGGCAACCCTTCGCCCTGGCCGACGTCCTGTGGTGCGACGCCACCACGCTGATGGGCATCGCACCGCGCACCCACGCCGAGCACCGGCCGGCCCGTCGGCTCACCGTCGATCGGCTGGCGTACCGCATAGGCATGGACCCGTCCGAGTACCGCGCGGCCGAATCGGCGCGCCAATGGCACGGGGACACCTGGCAGACCAGGGCACTCGTGGAGGCCCTCGGGCTGTCGCTGCGCGAATTGATCGCAATCATGGGACGGGTGGAGGAGCTGGCCGAGCGCCTGCGGTCGGCCGTCGCCGGGCGGTGGAAGACGTACGTGGACCCGGTGGTGGAGATCGTGGTGGTGGACGCGACGAGCGTCGGTGACGCGCTGCGCACGATGCACACGGAGTTCGCCGCCTTCTCGGAGCGGTACATGGGACACCTCGTCGCGCGTAACGACGACGCCCGACTCAAGGAGATCGCGGCGGTATTTGATCTTGGGATCCGAAGGTTCTCGACCGGAGGGCGCTCACCATAGCCAAAGGTCGTGTTTCCTCGCGAGTAATCTTCCGGCAACGTCTCGGCCGCGTCACCGTCATCGCACCGGTCCCGCGCAACCCGTACGACGTCACCCCCTCGCCGGGGTGACGGCCCCACCGGCCGCCTCTCTTCCGGTCGGAGGCGGAACTCCGGGCCGCCGCAGGGCTCCTCACCGGCCGGGGCGATCGCCCGCGGATCCTTCCGCCTCCCGCCCCACCGCACTTTCCGTACGGTCATGGCCCCCAATTCCCATCTGTACTTGTGGGTACTGCGGCCGAATGGCGCCGGGTTTGATAGTTCTGGACTGGTCCGGTGTGAGAAAGCTGCGGGAAGGACACGGCATGTTCGATCTACTGCGCCCGGAGACCGTCATGTGTCCCTTCTGCAAGGCCACCGCCGCCGACGGAGTGGTGCGGACTCTGCGGACCGGAGCGCGGTCACTGTCGGTGACCTGGCACGCCCTCAACTGCCCGCACTACGCGGCCGACCGGATCCTCGCCGAGAACGAGAGCTGACCGGAGCTGTCCCCGGACCGCTCCGGGGACGGCGACATGCGGGACACGACCCGTACGGCGAGGATGAGGAGGGACCGGCGACGAGGAGCGGCGCATGACCAGTCCAGCTGAGCGGCTCCGGCGCGGACGGGCCGTCCGCAAGATCACCGGCCGCGCCGCGCACGGGCGGTGGACCGCTTCACCGGACCGGCCCGACCCCATCGGAGTACTGCAGCGGCAGGGCGTCGACCGGGTGCCCGAGCTGCTGCCGATCCGCTACGGCCGGATGGCGGCATCGCCGCTCGCCTTCCTGCGCGGTGCGGCCGCCGTCATGGCCGACGACCTGGCCACCGCACCGCAGACCGGGCTCACCGTCCAGCTGTGCGGGGACGCGCACCTGCTGAACTTCGGCGTGTTCGCCTCACCCGAACGCGCGCTGCTCTTCGACCTCAACGACTTCGACGAGACCTTCCCCGGCCCCTTCGAATGGGACGTCACACGGCTC
>NZ_JBSGZP010000600.1:0-4611 GCF_053611065.1 Streptomyces sp. NPDC054840 | reverse complement strand
CTTCCCCGCAGTTCCTCGATCTCCCCAAGATCCACGACCGCAGCATGCACCACCACACACCGCCCGATCAAACCAACCTAACGAAGCACTACTAGAACGACACGTCGATGTAGTCGATGTCGGTGAATTCGACTTCGAGCTGGTCGGCGCGGGTGCCGCCGTCTTTGAAGTAGATGTCCTGGAGGCCTTCGGCGACGATCGCCCGCAGTTCCGGATCCGGGGCGCCGTGTTGCTGGGCGTCGAAGAGGCGCTGCGCGTAGGCGGGCGGGAGATGGACGGTCAGCCGGCGCATACGCCCGTCGTCGGTGGTGCCGACGGGTGCGGTGTAGCCGAAGCGGGCGCGGGTCTCGACGGTGATCCCGGTTGCGGTGGCGGCCTGCTTGCGGCGGCGGCCGCGGACCACGGGCTGCCAGCGGGCGCGTACGGCGTCGTCGATGCGGTCGGTGATCGCCTTCGGCGGGGTTTTCCGTTCCCCAGTGCGGTAGCGCTCGACGGAGCGCTGGCTGACGCCGAGCTCGGCGGCCACGGCCCTGGTGGTCTTCAGCTTGCCGATCAGGAAGTTGATGCGGCCCTTCAGCGTCTTGGGCGGCTCCCGCGTGAAGACCTCCCGGTCCGCTCGCTCCAGGGCGTCGTCGATGTCCCCCACGGCCTACTCTCCTTCGTCGGTGACGGCGTCGCCGCCCTTGATGTGGCGGGCCGGGTTGAGGCCCTTCTCCATGAGGTCGACGGCCCACGCCATCTCCTGGACGCCTTCGACCTTGGCGAGGCCCGGCGTCGTTCCGAGACGGAAGGCGCCGGGGAGGGGCTTGCCGGAGGTGGTGTAAGGGAGGAAGTCGAGCGGGGAGGGCCCGGACGACGCGTAGACGACGCAGTCGGACAGGACACCGAGCGGGTACTGGCCGGTGGCCTTCGCGGTGTTGGCCATCTTGCGGTGCATGTTGACCCGCGCCTTGGAGATGACCGCGGCCCGGATGTCGGGGCGCCAGGTCGGGCGTTCCAGCGCCGGCCACCGTTCCCCGTCGCGGTAGTGGCGGCCCTGGGGGCGCTCGCGCAGCTTGCCGATGCCGCCCTTGACGGTGGCCTTGATCGCGGCGAGGACGGCCGCCATCGCGGGGTCGACCTGCTTGTGGTGCTCCATGGCGGCGAGGAACTGCCGGTCGTCCAGCTCGGCGGTCACGCCGAGGTCGGCGAGGGTGTCGGCGTAGGCGGTCTTGAGGCGGTCGTGCCACGGATCCAGGTAGGCGCCGGTCTCCCGGCGCAGGAACGCCTCGATGGGGGCGACGTCGAAGCCGAGTTCCTGGGCGTAGGCGAGGGTGTGGGTCTGGTACCAGGCCGGCCCCTCGGGCCGCTGCCCGGACGGCGTGAACGGCGACGGCAGCCGCGGATCCAGCTCGATCCCGGACAGGTCGACCAGCCAGGAGCCGGGGATCTTCTTGTTGAACTTCGGCGCGTGGAAGTGGTCGGGTGCGGACAGGCCGACGACCAGGCGCGCGGAGGCGGCGAGGAACGCGGTGTTCAGGTCCAGGCCGACCGCGTACGGCAGCAGACACTCCTCATCCGACAGCAGGTCCACGTCGCGCACCCACTGGTACGCCTCCTCGTCGAGGAAGCCGCCGGTCCAGCCCTGCGCGACCGGGTGTTCGGTGGGGGCCTCCGGCGGCGCCGGATCCATCGGGTCCGTCCCCAGCGAGCCCGGGTTGTAGGCGGACTCCCACTCGCCCGTAGTCTCGTTCGTCACTGCGCGGGTCGGCGGCCGCAGCGCGGTCATCAGCTCCAGCCCGGAGGTGGCGGTCGAGCCGCGCGGGGTGATCACCCGGGCCGCATACGTACCCAGCACCCGGGCGACCTCGACCGGCTCCATACCCGCAACGCCCGGCCAGGCTCGGGCGTCGAGCGCGTCCCACGACAGGATCGCGAGCTGCACGCACTGGCGCTGTCCGGCATGCGCCGGGCGGTAGATCCGCGCCCACGGCCCGAAGCCGCGCTTGGTGAGCTTCCACTTCGCCTTCGCCAGTTGCCTGACGACCGGGTGATCGTCCTCCAGGCGCAGGGAGCGGCGCTGCTCGTGGCCCTCCAGCCGCTCGGGCAGACCCAGCCGTACGGCGGCCGCCGAGGTAAGGACGACCAGCGGGTCGGAGTCCTTGCCGTTGCGGTTCAGCCGCGGCGCACCGAGCCCGGACTCCTTCAGCGTCCACTCCACCAACTGCGGAATGGTGGTTGCCGGACAGTCCAGCACGATCCCGTCGACGCCGTACGCGCTCCCGTCACCGTCCAGGACCACGAGCGGACCGTGCGGGAACCGCGGGTCAACGGCCGCCGGCGGGGCGGTTCTCCTCGCCGGGCGGCGCGACGTCGCCGCCGGTCCCCCCGCCTCCACCGGCGCCTTTCCGATCGGATCCGGTGCAGCGGCGGTGGAGGGCTTGGCGGGTTGCTCCACGGGGCTTGTGAACGCCTCCGGAACCGGAGCATGCGCAGACTCGGGCGCGGGGTACCGCTCGGCCCATCCGTCCAGCAGCCGCAGGTAGGCCTGCAGGCGCGGTGGTCTCGGCTCGGAGCGGCCGTTCTCCCAGTTCTTCACCGTCTGCGGCGTCGACTTCAACGCGGCCGCGAGCCGTGCCTGAGTGATGCCGGCCGCCTCACGCAGCCGCGCCCGCTCCGCCGGAGCCGGCAACCGCGGCTCGCCCTCCAGCAGCGCGTCCACCGCGTCGAACAGTTCTTCCTGGCTCGGCATAGCCACCTCCACCCCGAACCCTAGCAAAATTAACCTCACCCGGATGATGGATTTAACCCTACCGGGTGGGTGTCGTGTTTTCGGGCACCGAGATACCCGGAACACCGCACCGACGCCACCCGATGCACGCCACTTCCACCCGTCGGCATCCACGGCGTGCATTGTGCACTCGGTGGATGTCCATCGGGTGGAATCCACCGAGTGGATGTCATCGGGGAGAGAGTGGAGGCCACCGAGTGGGCGCCACACCCGGGTGTCCGGGCCGCCGCCGGTGGTCTGGAGCTCCCGCACGGGGAGCGGCGTCCCGTTGCATGTGGCGGAGACGACCTTCTGGTCATGGGCCGCGAAGATCTCAAGCCAGCCCAGCCAGGGACCCGCCTCGAAGGGAACGAGCTGCGGAACCTCGCCCACCGCGGGGCCGACGGGCTCCGAGTGACACGCCATCTCAGAGACACCGCCGAACGAGGCGCGGCAGAACCGTCCGTCTGTTGTCAGCCAGGTAAGGGCGGCCGCGTTGCCGCGCACTGCAGCCACGGCCAGGCCTTGGCCGTCGGGGTGATTCCTTGCCCTTCACGTTCGCCTGCGAGAGCACGAGGGAGCGCGCTTCTCTTGCTTGAGATCAAGAAGCATCCTGAGCTCTGTGTGCCAGGCGATGTTGGCCACGGTATGCCCTCCCCTGCCGGCGATCCCCTGCTTTCACGGTAGGCGGCGACAACCCGACAGAGTGCGGTCCTCTGAGCGACATCACCAGATGTGCAACGCGGGCTGGTGGTTGTCTGCGGCTTCCAGGAACGCTTCACGATCACCGACGTCCGCGGCGGTGAGAAATAGGATCGCCCGCCACGGGAGCGCATGGTTGTAGAACGGATGGGACCGGCGCGACCGGACGGCCAGTACGTCGGCGTTGGGTCGCCCTCGGTCAGCGATGGTTGGGGCTCAGCAGCGTGGCGGCCGCAGCGATGAAGGCGAGGGTTGCTTCTTTGGCCGCATGGCGCCGCGCGTCCAGCTCGGCCCGGTCGATGGCCTTGCGCAGGGCGTACGTGGCATCTGCGGCCTGCTGGGCGGGGCCGGCCAGCTCGGGAACCAGGACCTGAAGGCGGATGTGGGGCGCGGTGATTGCCGCCCGGGTGTCGTGGGACCTCGTCTGGGCCTCCAGCTGGTGGTCGGTGCCCGCCTCGGCGAGGGTCAGACGCTCCCGATGGAAGATCGCCGAGCGGTGCGCGTCCAGGGCGGCCGCGAGGTCGGTGACGGCGCCGAGCTGGTCCTGCCGGTGGCTCTCGGCGCGCTCCTCGACGCGTGCGGTGCGTGCGGAACGGTGCTGGAGGAGTCCGGCGGTCAGGGCACCGGCGAGGGTACCGAGTACGGCAACGATCGAAGGCCATATGGACATCAGGATTGGGTCCTCTCGGGCAGTCGGTTTCGGTGGTGAGGTCGTCGGACAGCCAGGCACGCGGCGGCGCCTTCCGTGGGTCACGCCTGCGGCGTTCCGGGCCTGCCCTGGCTGCCATGATCACTTGTCCCGAGTCGACCTGCACACGAGACGGCCGGATGCACATACCGGCGCGCTCCCAAAACTCGGTTCTGGCACAGACCTTGGGGAGCCGTCGCGGATGGTGGACGACGTCGTTCGATTGAGAGGGGTGCGAACCCTGGTTGCTAGGGTCTGTCGTCAAAGTGATCTTGGATTGTGGATCACGGTGTCGTGATACGTCGCCATGAACTGTCCGATGCCGAGTGGGAACTTGTGGAGCCGTTGCTGCCCCGGCCTGTACTGGGGCGGCCGCGGCTGGACGACCGGACGGTCCTGAACGGGATCGTGTGGAAGTTCCGGACCGGGGTCGCGTGGCGGGATGTGCCTGAGAGATACGGCCCGTGGGCCA
>NZ_JBSGZP010000599.1:0-4611 GCF_053611065.1 Streptomyces sp. NPDC054840 | reverse complement strand
CCGGTCGTCACGTGGGAGGTCTCCGACGACGACGGCGCGACCTGGCGCACCGCACCGGTCGCCGCCGCCCGCGGCCGGAGCCGCAGGACTGACAGCGACAGCGGTAACCGTGGCGGTGCCCGCGGTGGAAAAGGCGCGTCCGGCCTCCGGCGCGCCGTCGGCACGCACTGGTACGCCTGGGCCATGGTCGCCCCGGTGGTGCTCGTCCTCGGCGTGATCATCGGCTGGCCGCTGGTCCGGGGCGTCTACCTGTCGCTGACCGACGCCACCGAGCGCAACGTCTCGCGCACCATCGGCGCCCGGCACATCGAGGCCACGTACGAGTTCGTCGGACTCGACAACTACGTGGCCGTCCTCAGTGACCCGGTGTTCCTGCAGCGGCTGGTGTGGACGGTGATGTGGACCGTCGCGTGCGTGTCCATCACTTTCACGCTCGGTCTGATCCTCGCCAACATGCTCAACCGGGACTTCCGGGGCCGCGCCGCCTACCGGATGGCACTCATCCTGCCCTGGGCCGTCCCCGGCTTCGTCTCCGTCTTCGCCTGGCGGTTCCTCTTCAACCGCGACAACGGCATCCTCAACAAGATCCTCGACGGTGGCGGCATCGCCGCGATCCCGTGGCTCGACGACCCGACCTGGGCCAAGTTCTCGGTCGTCGCCGTCAACGTCTGGCTCGGCGTCCCCTTCATGATGGTCGCCCTGCTCGGCGGCCTGCAGTCGATCCCCGGCGAGCTCTACGAGGCCGCCGAGATGGACGGCGCCAGCGCCTGGCAGCGCTTCCGGCACATCACCCTGCCCGGGCTGCGCACGGTGAGCATGACGGTGATCCTGCTCTCCACCATCTGGACCTTCAACATGTTCCCGGTGATCTTCCTGCTCACCCGGGGCGGACCCGGCGACTCCACCGAGATCCTGGTGACCCAGGCCTTCCGCGAGGCGTTCGTGTCGAGCCCGCGCGACTTCGCCGGCTCGGCCACGTGGGGCGTCCTGATTCTCGCCCTGCTCATGATCTTCGCGCTGGTCTACCGGCGTTCGCTGCGCAAGCAGGGAGAGGTGTGGTGACCATGTCCACTGCGAACACCGCTCGTAAGGCCACCCCCGGCAAGGCGACCGCCCGGGCCCGGGGCAGCCGCTCCCCACTCGCCTCCGCCGGCCTGCACGCCACCCTCGTCGTGGCGTCCGTGATCGCCGTCTTCCCGGTGCTGTGGATCGTGCTGACCTCGATCAAGCCGGCCAAGCACGCGGTCACCACGGACTTCGTCAAGGAACCGACCCTCGGCAACTACACGTACCTGCTGGAGCAGAGCCACTTCCTCAGCTGGTTCGCGAACTCCGTCCTTGTCGCCGGCGTCACCACCGTCCTCGGTGTCTTCATCGCCGCCACCACCGGATACGCGGTCAGCCGCTTCAAGTTCCCCGGCATGAAGCCGCTGATGTGGACCCTGCTCATCACGCAGATGTTCCCGATGGCGATCCTCATCGTGCCGCTCTACAACCTGATGGGCGACCTCGGCCTGCTCAACCAGCCGCTCGGTCTGATCATCACGTACCTCACCATCGCCGTGCCGTTCTGCGCCTGGATGATGAAGGGCTTCTTCGACACCATCCCGGTGGAGATCGACGAATCCGGCCGTGTCGACGGGCTCAACCCCTTCGGCACCTTCTGGCGCCTCATCCTGCCGCTCGCCAAGCCCGGCCTGGCCGTCACCGGCTTCTACGCCTTCATCACCGCCTGGGGCGAGGTCGCGTACGCCTCCGCCTTCATGGTCGGCGAGGAGAACCTCACCCTGGCCGGCGGACTGCAGACCTTCGTCACGCAGTACACCTCCAACTGGGGAGCCATGAGCGCCGCTTCGGTCCTCATCGCCATCCCCGCGGCGATCTTCTTCGTCTTCGCCCAGCGTCACCTCGTCGCCGGGATGACGGCAGGCGCAACCAAGGGCTGACCACCCGAGCCTGCCCCCTCTCACCCCCGGCCCGACCTCTCCAAGGACACCATGACCCAGCACCTCGCCGACGCGCTCCCCACCTCCACCGGCACGCAGCCCGGCTGGTGGAGAGAAGCGGTGATCTACCAGGTCTATCCGCGCAGCTTCGCCGACTCCAACGGGGACGGCATGGGGGACCTCGAAGGCATCCGCAGCCGCCTGCCCTACCTGAAGGAGCTGGGCGTCGACGCCGTCTGGCTCAGCCCCTTCTACGCCTCCCCGCAGGCCGACGCCGGCTACGACGTCGCCGACTACCGGGCCATCGACCCGATGTTCGGCAGCCTGCACGACGCCGACGCCGTGATCCGCGAAGCCCACGAACTGGGCCTGCGCATCATCGTGGACCTCGTCCCGAACCACTGCTCCGACCAGCACGAATGGTTCAAGCAGGCGCTGCGGGAGGGCCCCGGCACCCCGCTGCGCGAGCGCTTCCACTTCCGCCCGGGACAGGGCGCGGACGGCTCGGAGCCCCCGAACGACTGGGAGTCGATCTTCGGCGGCCCGGCCTGGACCCGGGTCGCCGACGGCGAGTGGTACCTGCACCTCTTCGCCCCCGAGCAGCCCGACTTCAACTGGGAACACCCCGCAGTACAGGACGAGTTCCGCTCCATCCTGCGCTTCTGGCTCGACCTCGGCGCCGACGGCTTCCGCATCGACGTCGCGCACGGCCTGGTCAAGGCGCCCGGACTGCCCGACCTCGGCCGCGACGAACAGCTCAAGCTGCTCGGCAACCAGATCCTGCCCTTCTTCGACCAGGACGGCGTCCACGAGATCTACCGCTCGTGGCGCCTGGTCCTCGACGAGTACGCGGGCGACCGCATCGGCGTCGCCGAGGCCTGGACCCCGAGTGCCGACCGCACCGCCCTGTACCTGCGCCCCGACGAGCTGCACCAGGCCTTCAACTTCCACTACCTGAACACCGGCTGGGACGCCGAGGCCCTGCGCGCCACCATCGACGAGTCGCTCGACTCGATGCGGCCCGTCGGCGCCCCCACCACCTGGGTGCTGTCCAACCACGACGTGGTCCGCCACCGCACCCGCTTCGGCACCCTGGAAAAGGCGCGCGCCGCCGCGCTGCTGATGCTGGCCCTGCCCGGGTCGGCGTACGTCTACCAGGGCGAGGAGCTCGGCCTCCCGGAGGTGGTGGACCTCCCGGACGAGGTGCGCCAGGACCCCTCCTTCTTCAAGGCGAACGGCCAGGACGGGCTCCGCGACGGCTGCCGCGTACCGATCCCGTGGAGCGGCGACCAGGCCCCGTACGGCTTCGGGACCGGCGGCAGCTGGCTCCCGCAGCCCGCCGAATGGGCCGGACTCAGTGTGGAGGCGCAGACCGGCGACCCGGGGTCCACGCTGGAGCTGTACCGCTCCGCGCTGCGGGTACGGCGCGCACACCCGGCGCTGGGCGCGGGTGACGGCGTCGAGTGGCTGGCCGCCCCGGCCGGCGTACTGGCCTTCCGGCGCGGAGACTTCATCTGCACCGCGAACACCACGGACGAGCCGGTACGGCTGCCCGCGCCGGGCACGGTGCTGCTGGCGAGCGGTGACCTCGCCGACCCCGATGTCCTTCCGGCGGACACCACGGTGTGGTGGCAGGGGTGACTTCCCCGCTGAGGCTGACGGACATCGCCGCGCAGGCCGCGGTCAGCGAGGCGACCGTCAGCCGCGTGCTCAACGGCAAACCGGGCGTGGCGGCCGGCACCCGGCACAAGGTGCTGGCCGCGCTCGACCTGCTGGGCTACGAGCGGCCCGTACGGCTCAAACGGCGCAGCAACGGGCTGGTCGGGCTGCTGATCCCGGAGCTCACCAACCCGATCTTTCCGGCGTTCGCGCAGGTCATAGAGCAGGCGCTGGCCGGGCACGGCTACACGCCGGTGCTGTGCACGCAGACCCCGGGCGGGGCCACCGAGGACGAACTGGTGGAACAGCTGGAGGAGCGCGGGGTTACCGGGATCGTCTTCCTGTCGGGCCTGCACGCCGACGCCCACGCGGACCCCGCGCGCTACCAGCGACTGGCGGCGCGCGGGGTGCCGTTCGTTCTGATCAACGGCTTCAACGAGCAGGTGAACGCCCCGTTCATCTCGCCGGACGACCGGGCGGCGGCGGACATGGCCGTACGGCACCTGCAGGACCTGGGGCACCGGCGGATCGGGCTCGCGATCGGTCCGACGCGGTATGTGCCGTCGGCCCGCAAGGAGCAGGGGTTCCTCGCGGCACTTCCGGCGGCGGAGGCGGAGGGGCTGATCCAGCGCACCCTCTTCACGGTGGAGGGCGGACACGCGGCGGGCATGGCCCTGCTGGACCGCGGCTGCACGGGCATCGTGTGCGGCAGCGACCCGATGGCGCTCGGCG
Organism: Streptomyces sp. NPDC054840; assembly: GCF_053611065.1. NCBI lineage: Bacteria > Bacillati > Actinomycetota > Actinomycetes > Kitasatosporales > Streptomycetaceae > Streptomyces > Streptomyces sp. NPDC054840. The sequence continues at coordinate 274 of NZ_JBSGZP010000599.1, read as the reverse complement.
TCATCCGGGCGGCGCGCGAGCGGGGTCTGCGGGTGCCGCAGGACGTGTCGGTGGTCGGCTTCGACGACTCCCCGCTGATCGCGTTCACGGACCCGCCGCTGACGACGGTCCGCCAGCCGGTACGCGCGATGGCGACGGCGGCGGTGGGTGCCCTCCTGGAGGCGGTGTCGGGCACCCCGGTCCAGCGCACGGAGTACGTCTTCCAGCCGGAACTGGTGGTACGGGGCTCGACGGCACAGGTGCCGTAGCCCTTTCCGGGTCGGGGGTGGGCTAC
>NZ_JBSGZP010000598.1:0-4612 GCF_053611065.1 Streptomyces sp. NPDC054840 | reverse complement strand
GGGCTCGCCACCTCGCAGCCGAGCCCGGCGTCGGCGAGGAGCCGCAGGACCGGGACGAGCGGGGCGGCCTTGACGGCGAAGGCGTGCAGGACGGGGGTGCCGGGCGCGAGGGCGGCCGCGAAGGCGCCGGTCAGGGCGGCGGCGGAGGCCCGGATGCCGGCGACGTCCAGCAGGCAGGCCAGGGGCTCCGCGTCGGCGCCCCCGCCCACGAGACCCTGCTCGACGGCGGCCCGTACGGCCAGATCCCGGCGCGCCGCGGCGCCCACGGCAGCACCCTTGCCCACGGTGTTTGCGGCCATGTCGGCCATCCCATCATCCGACGCGGCCGCCCGCAGCTGTTGACTGAATCTATTCAGGGAGCGAGGATGTGAATAGATTGACCAACATCGGAGGAGGCACCGCCATGTCAGGACCCCGCCCCGTACGGGCCGCGCGAGGCACCGAGCTCAGCACCCTGGGATGGCAGCAGGAGGCCGCGCTGCGGATGCTGCAGAACAACCTCGACCCCGAGGTCGCCGAGCACCCCGACAAGCTCGTCGTCTACGGCGGCACCGGCAAGGCCGCCCGCGACTGGCGCTCGTACGACGCGATGGTCCGCACCCTGCAGACCCTCAAGCAGGACGAGACGATGCTGGTCCAGTCCGGCCGCCCGGTCGGCGTGATGCAGACCCACGAGTGGGCGCCGCGCGTCCTGCTCGCCAACTCCAACCTCGTCGGCGACTGGGCCAACTGGGAGGAGTTCCGCCGTCTGGAGCACCTGGGCCTGACCATGTACGGCCAGATGACCGCCGGGTCCTGGATCTACATCGGCACCCAGGGCATCCTCCAGGGCACCTACGAGACCTTCGCCGCCGTGGCCGCCAAGCTGCATTCGATTGGTAAGGGAGGGGTCGACGGCACCCTCGCGGGCACCATCACCCTCACCGCCGGCCTCGGCGGCATGGGCGGCGCCCAGCCGCTGGCCGTGACGATGAACGACGGCGTCGCGATCTGTATCGACGTCGACCCGCGCGCCATCGACCGCCGCATCGAGCACCGCTACCTGGACGTCAAGGCCGACAACCTCCGCCACGCCCTCCAGCTGGCCGTCGAGGCACGCGACGCCCGCAAGCCGCTCTCCATCGGCCTCCTCGGCAACGCCGCCGAGCTGCTCCCGCAGATGCTGGCCGAGGGCGCGCCCATCGACATCGTGACCGACCAGACCTCGGCCCACGACCCGCTCGCGTACCTCCCCGTCGGTGTCGACTTCGACGACATGGCCTCCTACGCCGCCAAGGACCCGGCCGGCTTCACCACCCGCGCCCGCGAGTCCATGGCCAGGCACGTCGAGGCCATGGTCGGCTTCATGGACGCCGGCGCCGAGGTCTTCGACTACGGCAACTCCATCCGCGGCGAGGCCCAGCTGGCCGGTTACGACCGCGCCTTCGCCTTCCCCGGCTTCGTCCCCGCCTACATCCGCCCGCTGTTCTGCGAGGGCAAGGGCCCCTTCCGCTGGGCCGCTCTGTCCGGCGAGGCCTCGGACATCCACAAGACCGACAAGGCCATGCTGGAGCTCTTCCCGGAGAACGAGTCCCTGCACCGCTGGATCAAGATGGCCGGCGAGCGCGTCCACTTCCAGGGCCTGCCCGCACGCATCTGCTGGCTCGGCTACGGCGAGCGCGACAAGGCCGGCGAGCGCTTCAACGAGATGGTGGCCGACGGCACCCTCGCCGCGCCGCTGGTGATCGGCCGCGACCACCTCGACTGCGGCTCGGTGGCCTCCCCGTACCGCGAGACCGAGGCCATGCTGGACGGCTCCGACGCGATCGCCGACTGGCCGCTGCTCAACGCCATGGTCAACGTGGCCTCCGGCGCCTCCTGGGTCTCCATCCACCACGGCGGCGGCGTCGGCATGGGCCGCTCGATCCACGCGGGCCAGGTCACCGTCGCCGACGGCACCCCGCTCGCCGGCGAGAAGATCCGCCGCGTCCTCACCAACGACCCGGGCATGGGCGTCATCCGCCACGTCGACGCCGGCTACGACATCGCCGAGTCGGTCGCCGACGAGCGCGGCGTCCGCGTCCCCATGCGCGAGGGCGACGACGCGTGACCTTCCACGAGATGTGGGCCGAGCTCGCGCCCATCGGCCGCGACGCCGGCACCGGCGGATACCGCCGGTACGCCTGGAGCGGGGCCGACGCCGACTGCCGGACCTGGTTCCAGGAGCAGGCCGAGGCGCGCGGGCTCACATACGAGACCGACCGCAACGGCAACCAGTGGGCCTGGCTCGGCGACCCCCTCGCGGGGGACGCCGTGGTCACCGGATCGCACCTGGACTCCGTCCCCGACGGCGGGGCCTTCGACGGCCCCCTCGGAGTGGTGTCCTCCTTCGCGGCGCTGGACGAACTCCGCAGGAGGAGCGCGGAGTTCTCCAGGCCGCTGGCCATCACCAACTTCGGTGACGAGGAAGGTGCCCGCTTCGGGCTCGCCTGCGTCGGCTCCCGGCTCGCCGCCGGGCAGCTGACCAAGGACAAGGCGTACGAGCTGCGCGACGCCGACGGCATCTCCCTGCCCCAGGCCATGGAGGCCGCCGGATACGACCCCGAGTCCATCGGGGCCGACCCCGAACGCCTAAGCCGCATCGGCGCCTTCGTCGAGCTGCACGTGGAACAGGGCCGGGCCCTGGACCTCTCCGGGGACCGGGTCGGCATCGCCTCCGCGATCTGGCCGCACGGCCGCTGGCGGTTCGACTTCCGCGGCGAGGCCAACCACGCCGGCACCACCCGGCTGGTCGACCGCCGCGACCCGATGCTCACCTACGCGGCGACCGTGCTGGCCGCCCGTACGGAGGCGGCCCTCGCCGGGGCCGTCGCCACCTTCGGCAAGATCTCGGTCGAGCCCAACGGGGTCAACGCGATCCCCTCCCTCGTACGCGGCTGGCTCGACTCCCGGGCCGCCGACCAGGCCATCCTCGACACGGTCGTCACGGCCATCGAGAAGGCCGCCCGCGAGCGCGCCGACCAGGACGGCATCGACCTCGGCATCGTCCGGGAGTCCTTCACCCCGGTCGTCGAGTTCGAGCACGCCCTGCGCGACGAGATGAACCGGATCCTGGGCGGTTCGGTCCCCGTTCTCGGCACCGGCGCGGGACACGACGCCGGGATCCTCTCGGCGGCCGTCCCGACCGCCATGCTGTTCGTGCGGAACCCGACCGGCGTCTCCCATTCCCCGCGGGAGTTCGCCGCCGAGGACGACTGCGTGGCAGGCGTCCTCGCCCTCGCCGACGTACTGGAAGGCCTGGCATGTCGTTGACGACGTACTGGCTGGAGCACGCCTGGCTCGGCACCCACGTCGAGCCGGGCGTCGCCCTGAGCGTGTCCACCGGCGGCTCCGGCGAGGGCCGCATCGACGCCCTGCGCACCGGCGTGCAGACCCCGCCGCCCGGCGCGCGGGTGCTGCGCGGCCTGACGGTCCCGGGGCTGGCCAACGCGCACAGCCACGCCTTCCACCGGGCCCTGCGCGGCACCGTCCAGGTCGGCTCGGGCACCTTCTGGACCTGGCGCGATCTCATGTACAAGGTCGCCCGGAACCTCACCCCCGACAGCTACTTCGCGCTCGCCCGCGCCGTCTACGCCGAGATGGCGCTGGCCGGCATCACCAACGTCGGCGAGTTCCACTACGTCCACCACGCACCCGGCGGCACCGCCTACGCCGACCCGAACGCGATGGGCGAGGCCCTGATCGAGGCCGCCGCCGCGGCCGGCATCCGGATCACCCTCCTGGACACCGCGTACCTGTCCTCCGGTTTCGGAGAGGCGCCCAACACCCACCAGCTGCGCTTCTCCGACGGCACCGCCGAGGCCTGGGCCGAGCGAGCGAGTGCCCTCAAGCCCCGCGACCACGCCCTGATCGGCGCCGCGATCCACTCGGTCCGCGCGGTACCCGCCGCCGAACTGGCCACCGTGGCCGCCTGGGCCGAGGAGCGCCGGGCACCCCTGCACGTCCACCTCTCGGAGCAGACCGCCGAGAACGACGCCTGCCTGGCCGCCCACGGGCGCACCCCGACGCAGCTCCTGGCCGACCACGGCGTGCTCGGCCCGCGCACCACCGGCGTCCACAACACGCACCTCACCGACACGGACATCGCGCTCCTCGGCGGGACCACCACCGGCACCTGCATGTGCCCCACCACCGAACGCGACCTCGCGGACGGCATCGGCCCGGCGACCCGGCTCCAGCACGCGGGCAGTCCGCTGTCCCTGGGCAGCGACAGCCACGCCGTGATCGACCTGCTCGAAGAGGCCCGCGCGATGGAGCTCGACGAGCGCCTGCGCAGCCGCACCCGGGGCCACTGGACGGCGAACGCGCTGCTCACCGCGGCCACCGAGGACGGCCACGCCGCCCTCGGGCGCCCCGACGCGGGCCGCCTGGAGACGGGCGCGCTCGCGGACTTCACCACGATCGCGCTGGACTCCGTACGCACGGCGGGTCCGCCGGCCCGGCTGGGCGCCGAGACGGCCGTCTTCGCGGCGACCGCCGCCGATGTCCGCCACACAGTGGTCGGCGGCCGCCACATCGTCCGCGACGGCGCCCACACCCTCGTCCCGGACGTCCCGTCCGCCCTGGCCGACTC